>JAEUJR010000463.1 GCA_016793585.1 Archangium sp. | reverse complement strand
ACGCTGAAGCCGGGGAAGCGCGCCTCCAGCTTCGCGAGGCCGAAGAACTCGCCACCTTCCGACGGAATCTGCCGGCTCGCGCCCACGGTGTTGGCTGCAGCGGTGCAACCGTTCTTCACGGCCAGCACCTGACACGCAGCGATCTCACTTCGGTACTGGGCACGGCGATCTTCCGCGATCAGCTGATCTTCGTTGAAGCCACGCATCGACGTGGAGCCACCGAGGAAGAAGCGCTTCACGGGCGGCGTCACGGCATCGGCCACGAGCGGAACGATGCGCCCACCACGCAGTGACAACGCCAGCACCACGCGCTGCGAGAGGGGGATGTAGCCAGTCGCGAGCGCCGAGGTCTTGAAGAACGAGACCGGCACGGGGCGCTCCTCGGCGCTGCCTGGAGCGATCGGCGTGCCCGCGTAGATGGCGCCGGTTACCTCGGCCGAGCCCTGCAGCAGAATGCCCTTCCGCGGAGACAGGGCGCTGTCGCGCAAGTCGAACGTCGGCTGGAACCGCACGGTCTGGAGCGCGAACGTTCCGAAGAGGAAGCGCAGGCGCTCCTGGTCGACGAAGGTGAGCGGCACCGAGGTGGTGGGTGAGCTGGTCTCCTGCACGCGCGCCCACTCGAGCTCGTACTGCAGCGCGAGCGTCACCTTGAGCCGGTTCTCGATGCGGGGAATCTCGAAGCTGCGCGACCAGTCGAGGCTGGGCACGGCCGCCCAGCGCGTGAAGCGGAACTGCGGGCGAAACACGCGCTCACCGACGGCGTCGATGCGCCAGCCGATGTCGAAGGGCAGCAACCCGCGGTTCTGAATCGAGAGGTTCCCGCGCCCTGCCATCAAGAACGGAAAGCGCTCGACGAAGTCCTTCAGGTTCTCGGTCTGAAACGGGTCGAGATCGGTGATGTTCACCGCGCCCGTTCGCGCCGGTACCGAGAGCCCGAAGTAGTTGAGCTGCGCGCGCAGCGCGAGGTTGACGGCTCGGCCGCCGAGGTTGGGCGCCGCTGCGTCGAGCACGATGCGGGGGCCATCGGCGACGAAGTAGCCCACGCCGACCTCTCCCGAGATGCGCGGGCGCTCCTTCAACTTGAGCAGCACCGTCTTCAGCGGCTCGGCGCGTTCGGGCGCGAGCAGCTCGACCTCGGCCGAACGAAACGCGCCCGTCGAGAGCAGGTTGTTCTGCGTCGAGAACAGACTCTCGGAGTCGAGCGGCTGGCCTTCGGTCATCGTCGCCTGCTTCAAGATGAGCTCGCCGTCGGTGCGATCGGCGCCGACCGCGAGCACCGTTCTCACGCGCACCTGCGGGCCAGGCCGCGTGTCGATGAGACAGTCGGCGTGCTGGCCCGTCGCGTCGAGCACGAACGAGGCGTCGGCGTCGGCGTAGTAGTACCCGCGGCGCGAGAGCTCGCGCACCACCGTCTGCCGCACGCTCTCGAGCGCGGCCGCGGTGAACACGCTGTTCGTGCGCAGCACCTCGAGCGCCTCGGAGCGAAACCCCCTGGGAAAACCCTTGCTCTGCACCAGCCGGAACCGCACCTGCGCGCCCTCGGTGATGGTGAACCGCACGTACGCCGTCGAGCCGGTGCGATCGATGGCCGCGAGGCTCACCTGCGCCTTCAGGTACCCGCGCTCGCGGTAGAGCGCGGTGATCGCCTTCAGCGCTTCGCCGTAGGTGTCTTCGTCGAGCACCGTGATGGGCGGAGGGCTGGGGTAGTCCTTCGCGAAGAGCGGCCCCGTGCGGCCCTCGAGCGCGAGGGGATCTGACGTGCCGTGCGCTTCGATGAGCGAGGGCGTCGCTGCCTCGACGACCCGCGAGAGCACGTCACGCAGCTCGACCGCGCCGATGGCCTTGTTCCCGTCGAACGCGACGTCGACTACCCGCACCGGGTCGCCTTCGTCGATGGTGAAGCCCAGCGCCGCACGCGTCGACCCGGGGGCCGTCACCTCGGCCACCGTCACCCGCACGTCGTGAAAGCCACGGAACCGGTAGAACCGTTCGAGACGTTTCGCGAGGCGCGCCGCGAGCTGCGCGTCGAGCAGCTCCTCACCGTCGTAGCCCAGCACCGCCTGCAGCGTCGCGTCGGTGAGCCGCCGATTGCCCGAGAAGACGAGCTCGAAGCGTGGCCCCGCGGCGATGGGCACGACGAGCCGGCCGCCATCGAACACGACGGGCAGCTCGACCCGCGAGCGGTAGTAGCGCTCCTTTCGCAACAGCACGCGCAGCGCCTCGACGCCCTTCTGCGCGACCTCGAGATCGAGCACCTGCCCGGTCGACAGGTTCATCGCCGTCAGCAGCCGCCCGGTGGGCAGCCCGGGGTCGCCCGCGAGCGTCACGCTGCGAATGAGCGTCGGCCGCCCCAGCGTCACGAAGAAGCCGACCGAGAGGCCCTGATGCTCGGGGTCGATGGCCGTGTGGCGCACCTGCGCGTCACGAAAGCCGCGGCGCCGCAACAGCTCGGTCATCGCCTCGGCGGCGAGCTCACCTCGTTCGGCCCAGTACTCTCCGCCGACCTGAAGCCGCCCCGCAGCCAGCAGATCGGTTCGGAGCGGGAGCGGCAGGGGCGGGTTGCCCGCGCCCGTCTCGAAGAAGACGTCGGCCACGACCTCTCGCGGGAAGAGCTCGAAGACGACCGCGACGCCCTGCCCCGAGAGATCGTCTTCGACGCGCGCCACGACGTCCGAGAAGCGCCGCGACTCGAAGAGGCTCTCGATCGATCGCCGCACCGCGCGCCGCGAGAGCCGCTGCCCGCGCCGCACCGTCACCAACTCGGTGATGCGATCGAGCAGCTTCTCGTCGACGCCCACCGGGAGCCGCAGCTCGACACGCACCACCTCGGGCCGCTCCGTCTCGGGAGCGGGCGCCTGGGCCAGCAGCGCACAGAGGAGCAGCGTCATTCCCATTCGAAGCGGAACCGCAAGTCGACGCCGGGGTTGCCGACGGTGGTGTTCTGGTTCTGGTTGTCCCACTGCGCGCGGG
>JAEUJR010000460.1 GCA_016793585.1 Archangium sp. | reverse complement strand
GACTTGAGGAGGCCTCAAAATGGCGGGTCCACTGGCAGGAATCTCAGCAGCCCAAATCGCCCAGCAGAAGCTGCCCGAGCAGGCCCAACAGGCCAACAAGGCGGGCCCAAGCAAGTTCGACCAGGCGATGAAGACGCAGGGCGTCGACAAGGCGCAGAACGCCCAGCAGGTTCAGGGTACCCAGCAGGTCCAGCACGCCGATAAGGCGCGCCAGATCGAAGCGGCGGGCAAGATCGAGAAGGGCGGCCTCAACAAGGTCACCGACAAGCTCACCGCCAAGGGCATGGACCCCGTCGCCCAGAAGAACGAAGTCAACAAGGGCACCAGCCTTCTGAAGGGCCTAGTCGCCAACATGGAGAAGGGCCAGGCGTCGATCGACAAGCTCATCAACGGCGGGCTCAACGGCGCGAACTTCTCGAACACCGAGATGCTCTCGATGCAGGCCGGCATGTACAAGTACACGCAGGAGCTCGAGCTGACCGGCAAGGTCGTCGAGAAGGCCACCAGCGGCCTCAAGGACACGCTCAAGACCCAGGTCTGAGCGCCGCAGGTCGAGCAGTCAGAAGGGCAGTCACCGAACAGGTGGCTGCCCTTTTTCATTTCGAGCCGTAGTAGGGTTCGCAGCCCGAATGCCCCGCAATCTCTTCCGAAGCGCTCTCGCCGCCGTCGTTGTGGCGCTCTCTGGCTGCAGCATCGAGCTTCAGCACGATCTGACCGAAGACGACGCCAACGAGATCTACGTCGTCCTTCAGCACAACGGCATCAGCGCCTCGAAGCTCAAGGAAGAGGGCGGCAACGAGCCCCGCTACATCATCAGCGTGCCCAAGCAGGACGTGGCGGCTGCCGCGCAGTTGCTGAAAGATCACTCGCTCCCGCGCCCGAAGGCCGACGGTCTTGCGATCTTCAAGCGCATGAAGGGCATGATCCCCACGCAGACCGAAGAGCGGGCGATGTTCATCGAAGCGCTCGCCGGCGAAATCTCGAACGCCCTCAACCGCTACCCGGGCGTGCTCGAGGCTCGCACCATCGTGATGATCCCCGAGAACAACGATCTCACGCAGCCCGACAAGCGCCCGTTGCCCACGGCTTCGGTCTTCATCAAGTACACCGCGACCGACGATCACGCCGCTCCGTTCAAGGAGACCGACATTCAGGAGTTCGTCGCCAACTCGGTCACCGACATGAAGAAGGAGCACGTGAAGGTGCTCATGACCGAGGCGAAGTCGGTCACCACGATGGACGTCGACCCCGAGAAGCGCACCCAGTCAGTGCTCGGGCTGCGCATGGAGAAGACGAGCGCCGACACCTTCAAGGTGATGGTGGCCGTGAACGCGGTGTTGTTCCTCGCGCTCGCCGGTGTCGCGGCCTTCCTGGCGATTCGCAAGCCCAGCGGCAATGGCCGCCCCACACGCGCCACCAAGACGCAGGAGAGCTGACCCTCGCGGTCAGCGGTGACGAGTGGAACAGTTCTTCGCGTCACTCTCGAAGCGGCAGACGATGCTGCTGTTGACCTCGTTGGCCTTTGGCGGCTCCGACGCCATCGGCTCGTTCGAGCATCTCGCGCCTGAAGAAGAAGAGCTGCTCAAGCACCGTGCGCAGAGCCTGCTCCAGATTCCCCGCGACAAGCGCATTCCGCTCGTCATTCAGGAGATCAAACGCATCGTCATGGCGCGGCGCCGTCAGCTCGCCAACGCCGACCCGAAACGGCTGGCTGCGCTGCTGTCGAAAGAGCGCGGCGCGATGGTCGAGGTGGTCCTCCGCGCCCTGCCGTCCGAGATCGCCGATGCCTGCCGCGCCGAGCTCGGTCCCCGACCAACCATCAAGCTCGCCCGTGACGTTCGCCCCGACATTCTCTCGATCGTTCGCTGGAAGCTCGAAGAGGGGCTCAAGCAGGGGGCGCCCCAGGTCGGCACCTTCCGCTTCACCGACCTGCTGATGATGCCGCAGCGTGAGGTGCTCTCGATCTGTGATCGAATGGGCGCGCGGGTGCTCGCGACGGCGGTCGCCGGGCTCGCTGACCCCGATCGTGAAGCCTTCCTCACGAAGCTCCCGCCTGATCAGCGCGCGCTCGCCAGCAAGGCCGCCGAAGCGGGGAAGGCCCGACGCCTCACCGAGGGTGACGCGAAGACCGTGCTCGAGATCCACGGGGCGCTCGAGCAGCCGTCGACGGGCCTGCGCTCGGCTGGGGCTCAGCGCGTCATTCGTGCGGCCGTCGCGCAGGGCGCTGAGTTCGCGCA
>JAEUJR010000430.1 GCA_016793585.1 Archangium sp. | reverse complement strand
GACGGCGGCGGCATCGAGGTGCTGGGCGAGCTCAAGGGCTCCGACGTGAAGGAGCACCTCTTCCCCGGCCCGCGCAACATGGGCACCCGCACCAACCTCGCGCCCGCCATTCGCGATTACGTCGAGTACCTGAAGGCGCAGGCGAAGCTCGGCGCGAAGCGTGGCTGCGCGGTGTTCGTCACCGACGGGCAGATTCACGACCAGCACGAGGTCGAAGAGATGTCGGCGCGCGTCGCGAAGGAAGTGCTCGCGGGCCGGCTGCCGCGAACCAACTTCGTGCTCGTCGGCGTCGGTGGTGACGTGAACGAGGCGCAGCTCGAAGAGATCGCCCACCAGGAGTTCAAGGGCATCGGCCACCTCTGGTGTCACCGCATCGCCGAAGAGATTGGCCAGGTCGCCGAGCTCGTCGCGGTGCTCGTCGACGAGAACATGACGGTCGCGGCGGGCGGCACCATCACCGACGACAAGGGCCGCGTGGTGAAGCAGTACGAAGGCCGCCTGCCCGCGGTGCTCGAGTTCGACGTGCCCGAGGGCACGAAGAGCTTCACGCTCGAGGTGAACGGTCAGCGCTTCACCCAACCCATTCCCGAAGAAGATGACCACCACGACGACGACGATGACGATGATGATGACCACCACTGAGACGGAGCGCGCTCACGATGGGTCATAAACACGAAGTCATCGTCAAACCGTTCAGCGACGTGCACCACAAGGCGGGCAGGGTGGTGGCGACGCTGCTGCACGACCCGACCGTCGAGGGCCTCGACGTCGCGCTCTACATGGACGGCTCGGCCAGCATGGAGCCGACCTACGGGCCGCGCGGTGTCTTGGCGAAGCTGGCTCCGGTGAAGAACCAGGTCGAGCCGCAGATGCAGTGGATGTTGCAGTACCTCGCGAGCAAGGACCGCGACGGGAAGCTGCGCGTCTCGTACTGGGCGACGGGAGACGGCTCGCAGCTCGAGACGGTGGGCGAGCTCGATGGCCAGCTCTCGGCGTCGTACAAGTTTCCCGGGCCGCGCTCGTACGGGAAGGCGACGGTGATGTTGCCGGTGCTGCGCGACTACGTGGCGTACGTGCGGGAGCAGGCGAAGGCGGGCACGCGGCGCGGCCTCGCGGTGGTGGTGACCGACAGCCAGCTGCACGACGCGGCCGACATCAAGGCGTACTCGACGCAGGTCGCGAAGGAGATCGCCGCCGGCCGCCTGCCGAGGCTCAACTTCGTGCTCGTCGGCGTCGGAGAGCAGGTCGACGAAGAGCAGATGGAGGACATCTGCCATGACGAGTACCCCGGCGTCGGCCACCTGTGGTGCCATCGCATCGCCGACCGCATGGAGGAAATGGCCGAGCTGGTCGCCGTGCTCGTCGACGAGACGATGACCGTCGCGGCCGGCGGCACCATCAGCGACGACAAGGGCAGGGTGCTCAAGGTCTACGAGGGGCGGTTGCCTGCGGTGCTCGAGTTCGACGTGCCGAAGGGCTGTGAGTCGTTCACGCTCGAGGTGGCCGGGCAGAAGTTCACGCAGCCGCTGCCGGATGAAGATGAGCACGAGCTGGAGACGCCCAGACAGGCTCCGCCTCCGTTGCCGACGCGGACGAAGAAGCACGGGCATTCGCACTGACGACGAGGTCACGATGAGTGAGAAGCCGCGGCACGGTGAGCCCGGGCATGTTCATGGCCCGGAGTGCGGAGCGCATGGTGGTGCTGCGCACGTGCATGGTCCGGGTGGTGGGCATGAGCACGCTGCGCACGAAGGAGACGTCGCCGCGGCGCACGTGCACGGACCTGACTGCAAGCACGGGCACGCAGCGCATGACCACGCGGCGGAGGACCACAAACATGGCGCTGCGGCGCATGTGCACGGTCCCGACTGCAGGCACGACCACGGCGGGCACGACCACAAGCACGAAGCTCACGGTGCGACGCCTCACATGCACGGTCCCGACTGCAAGCACGACCACGGCGGGCACGACCACAGCGGGCACGACCACAGTGGACACGACCACAGTGGACACGACCACTCAAGCCACGGTCACGCCCACGAACACGGGCCGGGCTGCAGTCACGATCACGACGGTCATGATCACCACGGCCACGACCACCACCACGTCGAACATCCGCCCGGCACTCGCGACGCAGAGACTGGCGGCCCCGCCATTCAGCTCGACCTTGCGGTCATTCTTCCCGGCGAGACCGACGAGTCCGGGCGCTTCGAGAAATTCGAAGAACTCCTCCGCGCGCGTCACGGCGTGCTCGACGCGCACATCCGCTCCGACGCCGGCCACCGCGAGCTCTGCGTTCACTACGAGCCGGGACACTTCGATGTCGCCGACATGCTCGCCTTCGCGCGCTCCACGGGCACGAAGGTCAGCAAGCGCTACCTGAGCAAGACCTGGTTCGTGCGCGAGATGGACTCGGCCCAGTGCGCCGTCACCATCGAGCACGCGCTCCGCCGCATGCCGGGCATTCTGCAGGCCGACGTCGCGTACGCCGCCGAGCGCCTCGTCGTCGAGTTCGACAGCGCGACCATCTCGGCGAAGAAGCTCGAGGCCGCGCTCGAGACGCTCGGCTACCCGCTCGAAGAACCCGCGGCCGGTCACGCCTGCTCGCACGGCGCGCACGGGCACGGTGGCCTCGGCCCCAAACTCGAGCTGCCGCTCGCCATTGCAGCGGGCGTCTTCCTCGCCACGGGCTTCGCGCTCGAGAAGCTCGCCATCGGTCCTTCCCAGGCGCCGCTCGCGGCCTACGCCGTCTCACTCGTCTGCGGTGGCTTCTTCGCGGCGAAGGGCGCGCTCAAGTCGCTGCTCCAGTTCCGCGCCGACATCGAGTCGTTGATGATTCTCGCGGCCGTCGGTGCCGCCATTCTCGGAGCCTGGTTCGAAGGCGCGTTCCTGCTCTTCCTCTTCTCGGTCGGTCACGCCATCGAGCACCGCGCCATGGAGCGCGCCCGCCAGGCCGTCGAAGCGCTCGGCAAGCTGCGCCCGCAGAACGCGCGC
>JAEUJR010000401.1 GCA_016793585.1 Archangium sp. | reverse complement strand
GTTGAGCCGCGTCATCTTCGCGCCGGTGAAGCGCTCGTAGTGCCCGAGGTCGAGGTCGGTCTCGGCGCCGTCGTCGGTGACGTACACCTCACCGTGCTGCGTGGGGCTCATCGTGCCGGGGTCGACGTTGATGTACGGGTCGAGCTTGATCAGCGTGATGTCGAGACCGCGGTTCTCGAGCAGCGCTCCCATCGAGGCCGAGGCCATGCCCTTGCCGAGGGAGCTCACCACGCCGCCGGTGGTGAAGATGAACTTCGTCTTTCGCGTGCGCATGGGCCGGTATTTCCCTTTGGCCCCGATGCCGTCAACAACGACGATGGGCTGCGCTTTTCTGCGAAGAACGACTAGACCTGATCCTCCCGGTGATGGAGCCCAGAGATGGCTGACCCGCTGCACGGCATCACGCTCGAGATGATCGTCACCCGCCTCGAGCAGCACTACGGGTGGGAAGCGCTGGGCAAACAGATTCCCATTCGGTGCTTCACCCACGACCCGAGCGTGAAATCGAGCCTCACGTTCCTGCGGCGAACGCCGTGGGCGCGCAAGAAGGTCGAAGGTCTGTACCTGTTCATGCTCAAGGAGCTCGAGTCGCCTGCCTCGTGACGGTCGGGTAGGCTGGCGCCCGGCCGGAGCACGAGGGGGCAGCAGATGCAGCAGGGCTGGGTGGCGCTGGTCGGTCCCGAACTCGAAGAGAACCTGTCGCTCCGCTCGCTCGCGGCGACGCTGGCTCGCGCAGGCATCGCGTCACGCATCATTCGGTTCGATGGGCCGCAGCAGCTGGCGGGCATCGTCGCGCAGCTCACCAACACCGATGAGCCGCCGTTTCTCATCGGGCTCTCGCTCGCCTTCCAGTGGCGCGCGATGGACCTGCTGGGCCTCGCCATCGCGCTCAAGGAAGCGGGCTCTCGCGCGCACCTCACCGCCGGCGGGCACTTCGCGACGTTCGCATCGGTCGAGATGCTGACCGACTTCCCCGAGCTCGATTCCATCTGCAGACAGGAGGCCGACGAGACGATCGTCGAGCTCGCCACCGCGCTGAAAGAGGGCCGCGACCTCGCGACGATCGCCGGGCTCGCCCTTCGTACGAACGGAGCCGTCTCGCTCACTGCGACCCGCGCGTCTCCCGAGCTCTCGAAGCTTCCATGGCCCGTGCGTGACGCCGACGGCATGCGCGTGCATGGACGACGCCTCGCGCCGCTCGTCAGCTCGCGTGGCTGCTACGCGAACTGTTCGTTCTGCTGCATCGCCGCCTGGCATGAAGCCGCGAGCCCGGGAAAACGCTACCGCTTTCGCCCGGTCGACGACGTCGCCGACGAGATGGCGCACCTGCACCACGATCTCGGCGTCGAGGTCTTCGTCTTCCACGACGACAACTTCTTCGTGCCGCGTGAGCGCGACAACCTCACCCGGCTGGCCGCGCTCGCCGATGCGCTCGAGGCGAGAAAGCTCGGCCGCTACGCCACCGTCATCAAGGCGCGCCCGATGGACGTGACGCCGAAGGTGTTCGGGCTGCTGGTCGAACGCCTGCACGCGCTCCGCGCCTACGTCGGCATCGAGACCGACACCGACCAGGGGCTCAAGACGCTGCGGCGCGGGCTCAAGAAGGGCGAGAACGAACGCGCCATGAAGGTCATCGACGACCTCGGGCTCTTCGTCTCGTTCAACATGCTCGCGTTCGACCCCGACACCACGCTCGAGTCGCTCGACGAGAACCTCGAGTTCATGCGGCAGTTCTCGCACCACCCGTTCAACTTCGGCCGCGTCGAGCTGTACGCCGGCACGCCGCTGCTCGCGCGCATGCAACGCGAAGGGCGGGCGCGCGGTGACTGGCTCATGTGGGACTACTCGCTCGGCGACGAGCAGACGCAGCGCGTGTTCGAGGTCGTCAACGAGGCCTTCTTCGAGCGCAACTTCGGCGAAGACCCGGTCGCGCACCTCACCATGGCGCTGCGGGGCGACGTGGCGATGGCGAAGCACTTTCGACCCGAGCTCTACCGGCCCGAGTGGCTCACCGAGACGCAGCGGGTGTGCCGAATGCTCGGAGAGAACTCCGTCACCCAGTTGCGGAAGATCATGGCTGGCGTGCGCGAGTCGAGCACACGCTCGCGGGCCAGCCTGGTGGCCGAGGTGACTCCGGCACTGCGCCAGGCGGAAGCCGCGGTGCGTGAAGCGGGCCGGGCGTTGGCCCAGACGATTCACGAGACGTTGAAGGTCGAGACGATGGTGTCGCTCAAGGCCGAGCTGGCGACGCCGCTGCAACAGGGAGTGTTCCGTGACGGATGAACGAGCGCCGGTGATTCCTTCTCGTACGCCGCGTGACCGCGTGGTCGATCACCTTCGCTCTGCGCTGTCGGTCGGCGTCGCGTCGGTGATGGTGACGGGCTGCACGAGCTGCATCGTGTCTGACCCATTGCCCCCACCGTCGGCCTGCTCGGTCGGGCCCGTGTCGTCGAGCGTCGCGACGACGTTGAGGCGCGTGGGCACCGAGGTGACGGTCGAGATCATGCTCTCGGGCCGGCTCGAGGCCGTCGCGCCCGTCACGGCCGTGGGCGCGCCCATCAGCGGTCAGGTGCGAGTCTCACCGGAGCTGGTTCGCGTCACCGTGCAGCCCACCTCGGGCGACCCCATCGAGCTCACGCTGCCGGTGACCTGTGCGGGCTTGACCTCGAAGGTGGGCATTCGTCTGCGCCCGGTGATTCTGAATCGCCCCGACGCCGGCGCCTCCGATGGCGGTACCTCGACGGACGGTGGGCTTCCCGACGATTACGTCATCGACGTTTTCGACAAGTGACGCCAGAGTCGTCGCGATGGGCGCGGCAGACGATTTCTTCTCGAGGTTGCAGACGCGCCTTCGCACCGTGCCCTCGCGGGTGATGGAAGCGCCGGGCATGCAGCTCAAAGAGGCCGCCGTGCTCGCGCCGCTCTTCTGGCGCGAAGGCGAGCCATGGGCGTACCTCACCATGCGGCCGCTGACGCTCCGCAAACACCCCGGGCAGATCTCGTTCCCCGGTGGCGCGCGTGACGCGGGAGACCTCACCCCGCTCCACACCGCGCTGCGAGAGACGAAAGAAGAGCTCGGCCTCGAGCCCGAAGACGTCACCGTGCTCGGCATGCTCGGCGCGATGCCCACCATCACGTCGTACTGGGTGACGCCGTTCGTCGGGGTCGTGCCCGCCGACGCGCCGCTCACGCCCAACGAGGGAGAGATCGCCGAAGTGCTCGAGGCGCCCCTGTGGCGGCTGCGCAAGGAGAAGCGCTTCATCTACCAGGTCGATCGCGACGTGTACGTCTGGGGCGACGGCAAGAACGTCGTCTGGGGCGCGACGTGGCGAATGCTCGACCAGTTGATGGAGCATGTCGCCGCCATCGGCCGCTGACGCGCTACGCTCGCGCGCCTCATGGACGAATTCGATCTGGTCGTCATCGGTGGCGGGGCCGCGGGCGAGAAGGGCGCCGTGCAGGCCGCGTACTTCGGCAAGTCGGTCGCGCTCATCGAGAAGGAGCCCGTGCACGGCGGCGCCATGGTGAACACCGGCACGCTGCCCTCGAAGACGCTGCGTGAGACGGCGCTGTACCTGTCGGGCTTTCGCCAACGCGGGCTGCACGGCGTCGACCTCGCGCTCTCACGCCAGGCGTCGGTCGACGACTTCCTCTATCGCCTCGAGGCCGTCGTCACCGAGGAGCGCACGCGCATCGCGCAGAACCTCGAGCGTCACAAGGTGCGCGTGTTTCATGGCACCGCCCACTTCGTCGACGCGAACACCATCGCCATCGACGGCACGGGGAAGCAGATTCGCGCGAAGCACGTGCTCATCGCGACCGGCTCGAGCCCGCATCGGCCGCCCCAGTTCCCGTTCGACCATCGATGCGTCTACGACTCCGACGAGATCGTGCGTGTGCACGACATTCCCAAATCGATGGTCGTCGTCGGTGGTGGCGTCATCGGCTGCGAGTACGCGTGCCTGTTCGCCGCGCTGGGCGTGAAGGTCACCATCGTCGAGCCGCGAAACACCATTCTCGGGTTCCTCGACGACGACGTGGTCGAGTCGCTCAAGAAGCGCATGCTCGCGCTCGACATCACCTTTCGCATGCCGGCGCAGGTGTGGGGCTGCGAGGCGGTGCAGAGCGGCGTGCGGCTCTCGCTCGACTCGGGAGACACGCTCGCCGCCGACTGCGTGCTCGTCTGCGCGGGGCGGCAGGGCAACACGGGCGCGCTCCGGCTCGAGAACGCGGGCCTCGAGGTGAACAAGCGCGGCCAGCTGCAGGTCGACCCGGTCACCTTCCGCACGAAGGCTTCACACATCGCCGCCGTCGGTGACGTCATCGGCAACCCCGCGCTCGCCTCGACCTCGATGGAGCAGGCGCGCGTCGCCGTCGTTCACTTCTTCGACCTCAAGTACAAGACGCAGGTCTCGCCGGTGTTCCCGTACGGCATCTACACGATCCCCGAGGTGTCGATGGCGGGTGAGACCGAGCGCGAGCTGATCGCGAAGGGCGTCGACTACGTCGCGGGCCGCGCCGAGTTCGCGCACAACGCTCGTGGGTTGATGGTGGGTGACGAGGGCTTCTTGAAGCTGCTGTTCAAGCGCTCCGACATGTCGCTCGTGGGCGTGCACTGCGTCGGAGAGAACGCGACCGAGCTGGTGCACATCGGCCTGGTCGCGCTGATGAGCCACGCGAAGGCCGACCTCTTCATCAACACCTGCTTCAACTACCCGACCATCTCGGAGGCCTACAAATACGCGACCTACGACGCGCTCGGCCGCCGCGATCGCCCAGACGCGAAAGGCTGAGACCATGTGGAGCGCCGACCGCTACGTGAAGACCCTCGACTTCGTGGTGCGCGCGCACCAGGAGCAGAAGGTGCCCGGCTCCAACGCACCCTACGTCGTGCACCTCGTGAAGGTCGCCGCCGAGGTGCAGCACGCCTGGGCCACCAGCCGTGACTTCGACGCCGAGCTCGCGGTTACCTGCGCGCTGCTGCACGACTCCGTGGAAGACGCGGGCGTGACGGTCGAGCAGCTCGAGGCGGAGTTCGGGAAAGCCGTCGCCGCGGGCGTGTCGGCGCTCACCAAGAACGGCGCGCTGCCCAAGCCCGAGCAGATGGGCGATTCGTTGCGGCGGCTCCTCGCGCAACCCAGAGACGTGCAGCTGGTGAAGCTCGCCGACCGCATCACCAACCTCGAGGAGCCGCCCTCGTATTGGACGAAGGAGAAGCGGCTGGCCTACCGCGACGAAGCGAAGGTGATTCTCGACGCGCTCGGCGGCGCCCACGCAGGGCTGGCCCAACGCCTCGAAGCGCGCCGCGCGGCCTACCTCGCCTTCTGCTGAGCCTTCTTCTTCGGCAGCCGGTCGGGGTACGGCACTTCGCCCTTCGCGAGCCCTGCGACGAAGGCGGCGATCTTCCGCGCGCGGGTCTCGGCCTTCTTCACGCTCGTGGTGCGGTAGAGAATCGCGAACCGGTTCGTCGCGTCGAGCCGCTCGAACAGCGCCTTCGCCTTGGGTGACTTCGCCAACGCCGCTGCGAGATCGTCGGGCACCTTTGCGTTCTTCGGAGAGTCATAGGCCCGCTCCCACCGCCCGTCGGCCTTCGCGCGCGTCACCTCGTGCAGCCCGCTCGGCTGCATGCGCCCGTCGGCGATGAGGGCCTCGGCCTTCGCGCGGTTCACCTTCGACCAGATGCTGCGCTCCCGACGCGGGGTGAAGCGCTGCTTCCACCGGTGCTCGTCGATGGAGCCCTTCTGCCCATCGATCCACCCCCAGCAGAGCGCGACCTCGAGCGCCTCGGCGTAGGTGACGGTGGTGAAGCTCGCCGACTTCTTCGCCAGCTCGAGCCAGATGCCTTCGGTCTTCGTGGCGTGGTGCTTCGCGAGCCAGTCGTGCCAGTGCTTCGGGGTCGCGAGACGAACGAGGTCATCAGCCATGCCGCGACGCTCCACCACCGGGGGCGGCGCTGCAACGCTCTTTCTTCGGCACCGCGAGCAGGTATGAGGCGCGCCATGGCTTCCGAGAAAACGACCGGCATCTTCCCCGTCATCATGGCTGGCGGCAGCGGCACCCGCTTCTGGCCCCTCTCGCGCACCTCGCGCCCCAAGCAGTTCCTCGCGCTGGCGACGAACCGCCCGCTCATCGTCGAGACGCTCGCCCGCCTGAAGGGCCTCGCCGGCCCGAAGCAGTCGTTCGTCGTCTGCGGCGCCGTGCACGCGCCGATGGTGAAGAAGGCGCTGCCCTCGTTGCCGAAGCAGAACGTCATCGTCGAGCCGCAGGCCCGCAACACCGCGCCCGCCATCGCGCTGGCCACGGCGCACGTCGCGAAGCACGACCCCGAAGGCATCGTCATCGTCATTCCGTCAGACCAGCACGTCGCCGACGTCGCGGCGTTTCAGGCGTCGCTCGCCGAGGCCATCGCGGTCGCGCGTTCAGGGCAGATCGTCACGCTCGGCATCGCGCCCACGCGGCCCGAGACGGGCTACGGCTACATTCAGGTGGGTGAGGTGCTCTCGGGCACCGCGCGCCGCGTGAGCCGGTTCGCCGAGAAGCCCGACCGCGCCACCGCCGAGCAGTACCTCGTCTCGGGCGAGTACCTGTGGAACGCGGGGCTCTTCGTCTTCCGCGCCGACGTCATGCTCGAGGCCTTCAAGCACCACATGCCCGAGCTCTCGCAGGCGCTCGACGCGATTCGCGGTTCGCTGGGCACGAAGAAGGAAGCCGCGACGGTGAAGCGCGAGTTCCCGAAGATGCCCGCCACCAGCATCGACTACGGCATCGCCGAGAAGGCCGCAAACATCGCCGTGGTGCCGAGCCGCTGCGGCTGGAGCGACGTCGGCAGCTTCAATGCACTCTCCGAGGTGCGCGCGCTCGACGAGGCGGGCAACGTCTCGCTGGGCGGCAACTTCCTCATCGACTCGGCCGGCTGCGTCGTCGTCGGCAAGGACAAGCCCATCGCCGTCGTCGGTATGAAAGACGTCGTCGTCGTCGACGCCGGTGACGCGATTCTGGTGCTGCCGAAAGACAAGAGCCAGGACGTGCGCAAGGTCGTCGAGGCGCTCAAGGCGAAGAAGCTCACGAAGCTGTTGTGAGCGCAGCGCCCTCAGCTCGAAGACGCGCGTGAACCCGTCGTGAGCACGAGCGCTCGCTCGACGGGCAGCAGTCGCTCGACCTGCGCCCACTCGCCGCGCTGGCGCAGGGCACGCAGTTTCGACACCAGCGGCGTCA
>JAEUJR010000399.1 GCA_016793585.1 Archangium sp. | reverse complement strand
CAGCGCCGAGTGGAGCAGGTGCCCCATGTTCACCTCGCCCTTGCCGTACTTGTCGGGCGGGCGCGACTCGAACGGCACCAGGTGCTCCTGGTTCAGCTGAAGCTCGGCCGAGTCTTCGATGGTGAGAATGCGTTCGTCGTTCGGAATGAGCGACGAGAGAATGTTGAGCAGCGTCGTCTTGCCCGAGCCGGTGCCGCCCGAGACGAGCATGTTCAGCTTCACCCGCACGGCGGCTTCGATGACGCGCACCATGGGCGGCGTGATCGACCCGAACTTGATGAGGTTCTCGGGCGTCAGCTTGTCGCGGAAGAACTTACGAATCGAGATCGTGGTGCCCTTGCGCGCGATGGGCGGCAGCACGACGTGAATGCGGCTGCCGTCGGGCAGGCGGGCGTCGAGGCGCGGGCGATCTTCCGACAAGGGGCGGCCGACGAACTGGGCCATGTTGCGCGCGGCGCCGAGCAGGCCTTCTTCGGTGAAGGTGCAGTCGGTTTTGTAGAGGCGCCCCTTGCGCTCGATCCACACGTCCTTCTCGCCGTTGATCATGATCTCCGAGACGGTCTCGTCATCCAGATACTGGAGGACGGGCTTCAAGAACGCCCGGAGTGACTCCTGGAACATCGACATGCGCGCGACTGTAGCCCGGTCGATGTGTCAGTGGCGAAGCAGCGTTCCCGTTCTAACCTGCCCGCCATGGCCAGCCGCCGACCCGCCCGCTCCTCGAAGAAGCCCGCCGTGAAGTCTCCGAAAGCGGTCGAGCCGGCCGAGCCCGATGAGACGGAAGAGACCGACGCCGAGCTCGAAGAGGCTGACGGCGCGGTGGAGGAGCAGCCGCTGCCGAAGAACACCCTGCCCTTCGAGATCGACCCGAAGAAGGTCGAAGACTCGCTCAAGAAGTTCCGCGACCAGCTGGTGCAGCTGACGAAGAAGGGCCGCTACACGAAGGTGCGCTTCAAGTTCCGCGGCAAGCAGCTGTTGCCCGATCTTCCCCTCGCGGCGGTCGTCGCCGTCGAAGGCGCCACGTTCTATTGGACTGGCCTGTTGCGGTTGCTGGTGTTCAACCTGGCGGGGCGCGCCGTCATCGACGTCGAGCTGGTGAACGACAGCGAGAAGCGCATCACCGCGGGCAAAGAGGCGCTGCTGTCGGGCGATCTCGACGTGGCGCTCGCGGCGTTTCGTGAAGCCCTCGAGATGGACCCCGAGAACGCCGTCGTGCACCTGAACCTGGGCGTCGCCTACAAGCTCAAGGGCCAGAGAGAGGTCGCGCGCATGGCGCTCTCGAAGGCGAAGTCGCTCGACCCGCAGGGGCCGACAGGGCTCGAGGCCGACCGGCTGATGCAGGGGCTGGGGCCAGCTGCCTCCTGACGACGGACGAGCATCGGTGAAGCCACCGGTATAAGGGGCGGCCGTGGCAGCTCCGCGAAAAGCCAGCATCGGCTTCATCTTCGTCACCCTCTTCCTCGACATTCTCGGCATCGGGCTGCTGATTCCGATCGTGCCGAAGCTGGTGAAGGAGTTCGCCACGCGCGCGCTCGGCGGCGACGGCGACTTCCTCATCGAGCTGTTGCCGCACGACGGCGCGAACGCGCAGGAGCTCGCCTCCAAGTGGTACGGCTGGCTGATCGCCTCGTACGCGGCGATGCAGTTCATCTTCTCGCCCATCGTCGGTGGGCTCTCTGATCGCTACGGCCGTCGCAAGGTGCTGCTGCTGTCGAACTTCGGGCAGGGGCTCGCCTACGTGATGATGGCGCTCGCGCCGTCGCTGGCCTGGCTGTTCGTGAGCCGGCTGTTGGCGGGCATGACGGGCGCGAGCATCGGCACGGCCACCGCGTACATCGCCGACGTGACGCCGCCCGAGAAGCGCGCGCAGAGCTTCGGCCTCGTGGGCATCGCGTTCGGCCTGGGCTTCATCTTCGGGCCGCTGCTGGGTGGCGTGCTCGGAGGGTGGATTCTGCGCCTGCCCTTCTTCGTCGCCGCAGGGCTGACGCTGGCGAACGCGGCGTGGGGCTTCTTCGTGTTGCCCGAGAGCCTCAGCGAAGAGAACCGCCGGCCCTTCGCGTGGTCGCGCGCGAACCCGCTCGGAACGTTGTCGGCGCTGGGCCGCTACCCGCTGGTGTGGGCGATGACGGCGACGGCCTTTCTGTTCAACCTCGGCCAGCGCGCGCTCGAGACGACGTGGGTGCTGTCGACCGAGCACCGCTACGGGTGGGATCTGAAAGACGCCGGCATCTCGCTCGCGGCGGTCGGCGTGGGCGCGGCCATCGTGCAGGGCGGCGTGGTGCGGCGGGTGGTGCCCAGGTTCGGTGAGCGCCGCGTCTTTCTCTTCGCGGGCACCGTCGGCCTGTTGACCTTCATCGCGTACGGCCTGGCGCCGAGCGGGCTCGTCACCTACCTCATCATTCCCTTCGGGGCGCTCGCGGGCATGTCGGGCCCGGCGATTCAGGCGCTCCTGTCGCGCTCCGTGCCGCCGAACGAGCAGGGCATGCTGCAGGGTGGCCTGGTGAGCCTCACGGCGCTCACCCAGGTGATCGGCCCGCCCGTCGCGACGGGGCTCTTTGGCTACTTCATCAGCGCGCAGGCGCCTTTTCAGTTCCCGGGCGTCTCGTTCTTCTTCGGAGCGCTGTGCATGGGCCTCGGCCTGCTCTTCGCGGTGCGGGCCTTCTCGAAGCACCCCGACGTGAAGCCGCAGCCCACCGTCGTCTCGTCGGCGAGCTGACGCCTACTTCGAGATGGGCGTCTCGGCTTCGCCCGAGCCGCGCTCTTCCTGGTACTGCTTGGGGTTGGTGCCCCACGAGAAGTCGCTCGGCACCTTGCCGCCGCCACGTTTGGACTTGCCGGTGCTCCACTCGGCCTCCTGGTGGACGATGTCGGTGGTGGGACGGCCCTTGAACGGCACGGGCAGCTTCTTCGGATCGCTCGGCTTGTTCGATGAACCCATGGGCGTGGTGATAGCGACTGAGCGGGCCGATGGCTACGGCGACTTCGTGGGAGACTGTGCCTGGTGAGCGCTCCTGGCCGCATTCACGCGTTCGACTGGCTGCGCGGCGTCGCCGTGGTG
Organism: Archangium sp.; assembly: GCA_016793585.1. The sequence goes on along the minus strand of JAEUJR010000399.1, from coordinate 8,905 downwards.
GTGATGATTCAGACGCACTCGCTGGTGTTGCTGCAGAAGGCGCTCGAGAAAGACGCGCTGTACCCGTGGCTGGTGCGCATCGACGGGCTGGTGGCCCCGTCGTTCATCTTCTCGGCCGGGTTCGCGCTGGCGCTGGTGCAGGTGCGGGCGGCGATCGCGCAGGCGTCGCGGCGGGCGCAGGCGCTCAAGACGCTCAAACGCATCGGCGAGGTGCTGCTGGTCGCGTCGATCGTGAACGCGATCTGGTTCCGCGCCTTCCGTGAGCCGAAGTGGTTTCTGCGCCTCGACATTCTTCACTGCATCGGGCTGTCGCTGCTGATCGCCCTGCCCTTCCTCGTGCTGCTGTCGAGCCGGCCACCGGTGCTGCGGTGGGTGATGCTGGGGCTGGCGGCGCTGGTGTTCGGCGCGGCTCCGCTGCTCGAGAACGTCGACGGCGTCGCGAGCATCTTCGTGAACACGAGAGCGGGCGCGATCGACGACACGCTGGGCACGACGTTTCCGCTGTTTCCCTGGGCTGGCTACGTGTTCCTCGGCGCCTCGTTCGGGGCAACCGTCGGCATGATGAAAGACGAGCGTCAGCTGTGGCGCTGGCTCGCGTTGCTGTGGAGCCTCGGCGTCGCGCTGTGGGCGACCGACGGCTTCTGGCGCTCGGTCTACCCAGCCCACAATTTCTGGGTGACGAACCCGGCCAACGCCGCCCAACGGTGGACGTTGGTGCTCTCGGTGGTGGCGCTCTTCAGGCTCGTCGAGGTGCGCTGGCCGTCGTCGCCGAAGTCGAAGCTGGCGGCCCTGGTGGGCACCTTCGGCGCGTCGTCACTGTCGGCGTACTTCTTCCACGAGATGCTGCTCTACGAATGGCACGTGGGCATCTTCACGAAGCTGTTCCGCGAGAAGTGCGACTGGGTGACGTACTGGCCGGTGCTGGCCGCGCTCATTCTCTGCACGTGGCTCTGCGTGAAGGCGTGGGAGCGCGTGGACCCGAAGCTCCGCGCGCTGGTCAGCCGAAAGCCGGTCACTTCGTAGGCAGCACGGCCTCGACCTGCTTGCGAACCTCGGGGCTCATCGGCTCGGCCTTCGAGGGCAGGTGCGCGACGACCTTGCCGTCGGCCGTGACGAGGAACTTGTTGAAGTTCCAATTCACTTCGCCGCCGTTCTCCTTCAGCCCCTGCAGGTACTTGTAGAGCGGGTGCGCGTCGCCCTTCACGGCCACCTTCGCGAAGAGAGGAAAGGTCGTCTTGTACTTGAGCTCGCAGAACTGCTTCACCTCGGCATTGGTGCCGGGCTCCTGGCCGCCGAAGTCATTCGACGGAAACGCGAGCACCTCGAAGCCCTTCGCCTTGTACGCCTGGTACAGCTCCTCGAGGCCCTTGTACTGAGGCGTGTAGCCGCACTGCGAGGCGGTGTTGACGATGAGCAGCGCCTTGCCCTTGTAGGCCGACAAGGAAATGTCTTTGCCGTCGATGGTCTGCACCTGCAGGTCGTAGAGGCTCATGGGGGCTCCGGCGAGCGTGAGAGACAACGCGAGGGTGGTCAGCATGGGCGAACCACCTAACGACGCGGTTCGCGCTTCGCCAGTGCGAGCTACAGCTCGTCGGAGCGGCTCAGCATCGACGGCCGCTTGAGCAGCTTTCGCTCGAGGGCCTCCATCTTCCGGGCGGCGCGCTTCTCGTGGTGATCGTGCCCGAGCAGGTGGAGCAGCCCGTGCGCGAGGTAGAGATCGAGCTCGTCGTCGAGCGTCGACTCGAAGTCCTTCGCGGCGCGGCGGGCGGTGTCCATCGAGATGACGACGTCGCCGAGCGAGCGGCGGCCCGGGCCGGGCATGTCACCACCGGGGAACGAGAGCACGTCGGTGGGTTTGTTCTTCTTGCGCCACAGCGCGTTGAGCTCACGAATCTCTTCGTCCGAGACGAGGCTCAACGAGAGCTCGACGTTCGAGAGCTTCAGCGTCTTGAAGAACCGCGAGGCGAGCTTCACCAGCCGATCGCCCTGCGCGTTCGCGCCACGCCCGCCCCGGGAAGAGTCGAGCCACACCTTGTTCGCTTTGGTCGCCACGCAGCCACTCCTACTTCGTCACGGAGACGGAGACCCGCGCGTTGTTGGGCGCAGTGCTGCTCGGCGTCGGCACGAGGGTGGCGTCGAGCTGAAAAAGGAACCGCAGCTGCGCGCCGCCACCGCTCGTCGCCAGGCGGCCCGTCGTCTCACCGGCGCGGAACGAGAACATGAAGGGGTCGATCATCTGCCCTTTCGAGGCGACGAAGTTGTTGCCCGCGGGGCCGTCGTTGATGAGCAGCTCGGCGTACAGCACGTCGTCGACGTAGCCGTACGACTTGCCGTTCTCGGGCTCGAGCGGAATGCGCAGCGTGAGGTTCACCTCGGGGTTCCGGTCGCGGGTGTTGCCGGTGATGGTGATGGTGGTGGCGTTGGGCGCTCCACGCGCGAACACGGCCGACACCTCGCAGGGGAACGAACCAGCCGCAGCGCCGAGCACGCTCACGCGGCACGACAGGTTCTGCCCGAGCGAGCCCGCGTCGATGGCCATCATCGGTGTCGAGCCAGCGTCGGGAACCGGCACCGACGGCCCACACGCGGCGAGACAGAGCCCGAGCATCGCCAGCCCCTTCATGCGCCGGTCTTCCTCGGCTCGGTCGATTCGTTCGGCACCACCACGAGGCCGGGCCCCTGCGGGCGAACGGCGCCGGGCGGGTACTCGGGCCGCGCGTGGTAGATGCCATCGAGCGTGCGCACCATCGACTCGGCGATCTGCGCGAGGTCTTTCAGCGTGAGATCACACTCGTCGAGCTGCCCTTCGCTCGAGACGAGGTTGATCATCTTCTGCACCTGCGCGCGCAGCTTCTCGGTCGTCGGCTCGGGAATGCTGCGGCACGAAGCCTCGACGGCGTCGGCGATCATGCAGAGCGCCGCTTCACGGAACTGCGGGCGCGGCCCCGGGTAGCGGTAGATCGACTCGTCGATGGGGGCGGCGTTCTCCTTTCCATCGAGCTCGCGCTGCGCCTTGTGGAAGAAGTAGCCGACGAGGCGGGTGCCGTGGTGCTGGGGAATCGCGTCGGCCACGCGGCGCGGCAGCTTGTACTGGCGCGCCATCTCGAGGCCTTCGGTGACGTGGCGTTTGATGATGACGGCGCTCATCTGCGGCGCCAGCCCGTCGTGCGCGTTGGTGCCCTTCTGGTTCTCGCCGAAGAAGCCCGGGTTCCGGCCCTTTCCGATGTCGTGGTAGTACGCGCAGCTTCGCGCGAGCAGCGGGTTGGCGCCGATCGACTCCGCCGCCGCTTCGACCAGCGAGCCCATGATGATGCTGTGGTGGTACGTGCCAGGCGCCTGCAGCACGAGCTCTTTGAGCGCGGGGTGGTTCAGGTTCGCGAGCTCGAGCAGCTTCAAGTCAGACGCGTAGCCGAACGCCGCCTCGGCCACTGGCGTGAGCGTCAACACGAGCATGGGCGCGGCGACCGCTGCCGAGATGGCCGCCAGCAAGGCCGCCCACGCGATCTCGGAGCCGACCCCACGGCCCGACGCCAGCCCCATGAAGATGACCATGCCGATGCCGATGAGCCCGCCGATGGCGCCGGCGCCGAACAGCCCCGCGCGGTCACGAACGCGCGACATGCGGTCGGCCGCCACGAGCGAGGTGACGAGCGTGAAGAGGAACGCCGGCAACGAGTTGCCCAGCATGATGCCGACGAGCGCGGCGAAGCAGATGGCGAAGTACAGCGCGGCCTCTTCCGACAACACGAAGCGCACGAGCATCGCGCCCGCCGCCACCGGGAAGGCCAGGTGCAGCGCCTCGAGCGGCACCGACGGGTACTTGTCGTGGAGCGCGTCGCACACCAGCAGCCACAGCTGCAGCAGGCCCATCAACGTCATCGCCGCAAGCCCCATGAAGAGCGCGTCGCGGCGCGTGGGCTTGAAGCGGCGCAGCGCCGTCTGGAAGAAGAGCCATGCGCCCGACAGCACCAGCGCCACCATGCCCGCTCCGCCGACCTGCAGCTGGAGCAGATCAAACTCGCTCATCTGCTCGCGCAGGCCGCGCAGCTTGAGCAGGTGCGTCTCGGTGACGAGCTCGCCATCGGCGATCACGCGTTCGCCCTTCTTCACCTGGAGCAGCACAGGCTTCACCGCGTTCGAGGCGGCGTCGCGGCGCGCAGAGGTCTCGGCGGCGTTGATCGACAGGTTCGAGCGCACCTGCTTCTTGGCGAGCCGCAGCACCGCGCGGCGCACGAGCGGAGGCGACTCGGGCAGCAGGTTTCCCGGCACCGAGGCGAACCGATCGAGCTCGCTCGAGACCTCACGAACGTCGAACACCTGGGGCTGAGCAGTGCCGAGCTCGCCTTCGCTGCGCCCACCGAGGATGCGCACCGTGATGCCGTTGGCGTCGATGCGCGAGAGCTCGTCACGCGAAGGAACGACCTTGCCGCGCCACGCGAGCTCGAGCAGCCCCAGCGCCGCCTGCTCGAGGTCTGGCGAGAACCGGGCCTGCACCAGCACCTCGAAGTCCTCGTCGTCCGTCATGGGCGCGTGCTCTTCGAAGCGGCGCCGCGCGTCGCGCAACGCCACCGTCAGTTCGTTCTCGAGCTCGGCCTTCGGGTCCTTCACGGCAACGGGGGCCGCGCCGCCGGCTGGTGCCTTCTTCGGCTGCGGAGCGACGGGGCCCGCGGGGCTCGCCGGCGCGGTGTGGGTGGCGCGGAACTCCTGCACCAGCTCCTGCATCGCCTCGAACGCGTCTCGCAGATCGCGCTTGGCCTTCGTCTCGATCGTCGGGTCGTAGTCGAACACCGGGCGAACGCGCTCACGGGCCTCGGCGCGGCGCTGCGCGGTGCGCTGATCGTCGGCCACCTCGAAGTCGCGCGAGGCCTTGAAGCCTGCGGGAGACGACGCGCGAAACGGCTTGCCGAGATCTTCGGGGCCCAGCTCGGGCACCTGCTGCGTCGACAGGCCCGACGAGAGGAAGAAGCCCGACGACAACGACACGAGCAGCAACACGCCCACGAGCGCGAGCGTGCGACTGACGCCTCCGACGGCAGCTCCGGGACTCATCGCATTCAGCTCCGTACCGAGGGTGGCGAGGCGGCGAAGAGGAACAGCTTGCGACCCTGCTGCGCGACCGCGAAGTGCTGCTTCATCGGGCGCTTCTCGTTCGACACGTAGGCCTTGAGGCCCGGGTACAACGCCATGAGGGTGTGCAGCACGTCGGCCACGTCACTGGTCGGGGGCACCCCCAGCTCGATCTTCGCCCGCCCTTCACAGGCCGACTGGAGCGGCCTGGGGATGATGACCGTCACGTTCATTCGGTGGGCAGCTTACGTCGAACTGCAGGAACGCCCTGCACGGTCTTCTCGGTGTGAACGTTGGTGGCCAGGAGCGGCGCCAGCAGCTCGTTCTGCTCGCCTCCCGGCAGCAGCGTCACCTGCGCGCCAGACTCGATCAGCTTCTGCGTCTCGAGCAGCTCGAACATCGACTCCATGACCTCGGGGTCTGCCGAGATGCGGGTGAGGGCGTTGCCGACGATGAGCGGGCGCTGCGCCGAGGCGCGGGCGAACTCGGTGGCCGCCTGCCGATCGGCCGTCGACTTGATGATGTTCACCTGGTTCGCGCCGTCCTGCGAAATGGCGCTGGTGACCTGCCGCAGCCGGTTGACGACCTTCTCTTCGATCTGCCGGATCATGGCGAGGTCGCGGAAGTGCACCTTGCGAATGTAGATGCTGCCGAGCTGGTAGCCCCACTCCTCGGCGCGCGGCTGCACCTCTTTCCGCACGGCCTGGCTCATCACGTGGCGGGTCTCGAGCATCGAGTCGAGCTTCATGTTCGAGAGCGTGCGCACGGCGGCGTTCGACACGTTGGCTTCGAGCGAGCCGCGGGGGTCGGCGTTCTTGAAGAGGTACGAGGCCGGGTTCTTGACGGCCATCTCGTACCAGATGCCGATGCCCATCGGCGCGCCCTCCTCGGAGTTCACGGGCTGGCTGCGCAGGTACTGCTGATCGAGCCGCAGATCGACGGTGTGCACCTTGCCGAAGATGGGAATGAGCGCGGCCTTGAGGCCCAGCTTCGCCCACAGCAGGTGCAGCCCAGGCTCATCGATGGTGCCGATGACCTCGCCGAAGAGCGTGAAGACCTTGGCGCGGCGCTCCTCGACCGCGATGTAGAGCCCGAAGGCGCGCGCGAAGGCGAAGAAGATGGGCACGCCGATGAGACAGCCGAAGAACGCGAGCAGGGCCGAGATGACGAAGTTCATGGGTCCACCTTGATGAAGGCGGCGCGGGCGCGCGCGAAGAGGTTCAACTTCACGTTGCGCACGTAGGCCGCGAGCAGCGCGGGGCCCGAGCCGTTGCGCTTGAGCTCGCTGAGCTGGTTCGCGAGCTGCAACAGCGGCTCGACCTCGGCCTGGGCGTTGAGCGTCTCGATCTCGACCGCGCGGCGCGACTGCACGATCTTCTGATCGGCGGCGGCTCGGGCGAGGCTGACCTCGGAGCCGACGTGGTTGTGGGCCGTGTTGATGGCGGCCAGCGCGCTCTCGACCTCGGGCGGCGGGTCGATGCCGGTGATGAGCGAGGCGTCGAGCACGATGCCGTAGCGCGCCGCCGACGAGAGACAGTCGCGGTCCATCTGCTCGTTGAGGTCTCGCAGGTTCTTGCGCAGATCGTTGATCGAGATGCCCTCGGTCATCTTGAGATCGGCCTGATGCAGGCCGTCTCCGCTCGGCAAGGCCCTGGGTTCGATCGGCGTCGGAGCTTCGAACGAGGCGATGCGCTGGCGGAGAATCGAGATGAAGTAGCCGAGTACGTGCACCAGCGGGCGCTTCACGCCGAAGAGGTACGCGTACAGGTTCTGCTCCGACACGCGCCAGCGCAGCTGCCCGATGAGGCCGATGTTCAGCTGATCTTTCGTGACGGCCTCGAGCATGGCGCCGCCGCGGTTCGCGTTCGGGTCTTCGGGGTCGTACGCGAGGTTCGCCGTCTCGGTGGCCACCTTCACGCGGTGCACGGTCTCCCACGGCCACTTGAAGTACGGGCCGCCGGGCGGAATCACCCGCACCTGCGGGTACTGGTAGCGCTCACGCTCGTCGGCCCGAAGGTGCTCGGCCATCGGGTTGTCGAGCGTCGTGGTGTGCAGGCGCTGCGCCTTGCCGAACGACGTCTTCACGACGCGCTCGTTCTGGTTCACCGTGAAGAACCCGAAGATGACGTAGCGAAGCGTGAACCACCCGAGGGCACCGAACATCAACCCTGCGAGTGAGAGTCCGAACTCGTCTTCCATGTGTACCTCCCCGGGCCGAACCATACGCCATGGCCTGACGACAGGTACGAACACTGGAGCCGCCGCTTTCGCGCCCTGCCCGGTCGGTGTTCGTCAGTCGCGGAAGGTGGCGACGACGGGCGCATGATCGCTCGGCAGCTTGCCTTCCCGCGCGGCGCGATCGACCTCGATGGCCGTGCAGCGCTCGAGCAGCTCGGGCGTCACCAGGAAGTGATCGATGCGAAGGCCCTTGTTCTTGCGGAAGCCGCCCTCGCGGTAGTCCCACCAGGTGAAGATCGTCTCGGTGGGGTGCTTCGCGCGGAGCAGATCGACGAACCCGTTCGCCTCGGCGAGGGCCTTGAACGCGGCGCGCTCCTTCGGCGTGAAGAGCGTCTGCCCGGTGAAGAGCGGCACGCTGTACACATCGGCCTCGTCGGGAGCGACGTTGAAGTCGCCGCACACCAGCGTCGGCGTGCCCTTCGAGAACGAGAGCCACCGCGACAGCGACGCGTACCACTTGAGCTTGTACTGGTACGCCTCGGCTTCGATGGACTGGCCGTTGGGCGCGTAGAGGCCGACGACCCGAATGCCACGGTACATGGCCGCGATGATGCGGGCCTGCTCGTCGTCGTCGCCCAGGTTGCGGCGCACGTCGGTGACGGGTTCCTTCGAGAGAATCGCCACGCCGTTGTACGACTTCTGCCCGAAGAGCTGCGCGTGGTACCCGGCGGCCCGCACCTCATCGGTGGGGAACTGGTCGTCGGTGCACTTCGTCTCCTGCAGGCACAGCACGTCGGGCTCGCGCGTGCGCAGGAAGTCGATCAGCCGGTCGACGCGCGCACGAACGCTGTTGATGTTCCAGGTGACGATCTTCACGGGGAAACAATTACCCCGGAAAAGCCCTTCAAAAGAACGAACTCGAGCCCCCACTCACAGGCATCAACCCGCCGTTGCCGAGGTGCTCATGCGCTCCATCGTTCTTGCCGTCGTCTTCTTCTCCACCGCCTGCGCCACCGTGTCGGGTCGCGCCGCGAAGCCGTTGCCGACCGACGGCACGAAGCCGGTGCAGTTCGCCGCCCTCGGAGCGACCTACTCGTTGCCACCTCGCCTCGGCATTCTCGATCACGATCGCAGACCCGGCATGGCGTGGCTCGACTTCGTCGACAACAACACCGGCTGCAAAGGCGGGCTGGCCTTCATCGCGACGACCGATCGCTCGGTGTTGCAGCGGCCCCACGCGCAGGCGGTCGAGAGCGCGGGCGAGTTCAAGCGCCGCGGCGTCGACTTCAAGCTGGTCGAGCGCACCCAGCCGATGCTGGGCGACAAGGCCACGGTGACGGTGACCGAGCTCAAGACGAGCAACGATCAGGCGGCCGAGGTGCACTTCGGGCTCTTCGTTGCCGAGCAGCAGCTCTTCGTGGCCGGCACCATGTACTGCGACGACCCGGGCTTCGTGGACCCGCAGCTGCAGGTGCTCGCGCTGGTGGTCGACTCGCAGGCGCGGTGATCAGCCTGTCTTGCGCTTCTTGTCGGTGAAGGCCGAGCCGACGTGCATGAGCTCGTCCTTGAGCTGGGTGTCGAGCGCGCGGAGCAGGTGCGCGTTGATGTGCAGCGCCGCGCAGCTCTGGTTCACCTCGTTGCGAATCTGCTCGAAGCGCCA
>JAEUJR010000395.1 GCA_016793585.1 Archangium sp. | reverse complement strand
GATGGAGCGCGTTCCTTGCCGCGCTCGCTGACGTCACCGTGGTGCGTGCCTTCTTCGGCCGAGACGGCTTCGAGGCGTTCGAGCGGCCCTTCCTCTTCGCGCTGCCGACAGGGCGGGTCGTCGCGTGCTCCTTCGGCGCCCGTGACGTCGAGACCTGGGCGCGGCCTTCTCCTTGGGTTGACGACTGGAGCCGTGTTCCTTCGGCGTTGGGCCTCACAGAGCTCTTCGCTCGCGCCGTGTACGTCTCCGACTGGAGCGCCGTCGGCAACGTCGCCGCCCCGCTCGAGACCTTCTCCGGTGCGTGGGCACGCGCCGCAACAGTGTGACGGAGGCTCGATGGCAGAGACGGACTGGACGTACCTCAACAACGGGCTCGACCTCGCGGCCGTAGACCGCGGCGTGACGGCCGGCATCCCGACTCCGCCGGGCGGCGGGAACTTCCTCTTCGGCTTCAACTCGCTCGCGGCGGTGCAGGGCGCGGTCGGCCTGTTTGCGAACCTCGCCAGCTTCGCGCCGATGGCGAAGGGAGGCTCGATTCGCGGCTGCATCCAGCGCGGCGCCGGCGGGGGCCCGACCGGCTTCTCACCGTTCCTCTTTCTCTGCTGCCAGGGGAACTCGGTAAACGACAGCGCGTACATGCTCGGGCTCTCGGACGATGACCCGCACCGCGTCGTGCTCCGCAAGGGAGCCATCGCCGTGGGTCTGCCAGACGCCGACGGCCCGGGCGTGCTGCTCAAGTCGGCGGCGAGCTTCGCGCAGGCGACCTGGGTGCACCTCCGCCTCGACGTCATCGCGAACACGAACGGAGACGTCGTGTTGAAGGTTCTCTCGAACGACCTCGCGGCGCATCCGCTCGGAACGGCTCCCGACTGGCAGCCCATCGCAGGAATGGTGCACTTCATCGACGACCAGCTCGGCATCAACTCGGGCAGTCAGCCGCTCACCTCCGGACGAGGAGGCTTCGGCATGTCGGTGAAGGACGTCACGCGGCGTGCGTACTTCGACCACCTCGAGCTCTTCCGTCAGGTGTGAGGCATGGAGCTGACGGCGTTCACCAATCGTCTCGGCGAGGGCCAGGGGCGGCTCGGGCCGGGCGTGTTCGTTCTCGGTGATGACGAGCCTGGGCGGAGCTTCGAGCTTGCGCGCGGTGACCACGTTGAGGTGACGCAGGTAGTGGACCTGACCGGCGTGACGCTGGTGCGCACGTTGATGAAGGTGCGGACGCCGAAGGGCATGCCGCCGGGGTTTGCGTGGGAGGTCTCCGTCGTCGTCGACGGGGTGAAGTACGCCGGCGTCACCCTTCGCGCAGGGAGCGAGCGCGCGCTCGACGACCTGGCCGCCAACGTCTCGAAGCTGACCGGGCAGCACACCGTCGGCGTCCGCCTCGAGTTGGTGTGAACGATGGCCACCATCGAGCTGCCACGCGTGCAGGTGCGGTCGGTCACGCTCACCACGAGCGGGGCGCGGCCGCTCCTCATCAACCGGGACCCTTCACCTGGTGAGGTGGGCGTTCCCATCGATTCGCCGCTCGCGCTCGAGCTCGTCGACCCAGGCGCCGCCGGCATCGACACGAGCGCCACACGCATCTGGGTCGACGGGGTGCTCGCGTTCGATGGTGCGCCGGTGCCGCCGTTCGCTGCGGTTGTGGCGCAGTCTTCCGACAGCCTCCGTGTGGTCCTCTCGCCGGCTGCGCCCCTGAGCAGCCTCGCCCGAGTCACGGTCCGGGTCGCCTCACGCACCGTGGGCGGTGGGCAGTCGCTCGACGAGTCCTGGAGCTTCACCGCAGAGGACCGCGTTTCACCACGGCTGGCGAGCGCCCAGGCGGTCTCGCAGAAGCAGCTCCGCCTCGTGTTCGACGAGCCGGTCGAGAGCTCCAACGCTACAGTCCTTGTGACTCCCATCGGTGCACCCGCGATGCCGCTGAGCGCCGTGCACGTCGCAAGCGAAGCGAACCGCCTGACCGTCTCGCTCGACGTGGAGATGTCTCCCGACGTCGAGCACGAGGTGCAGGTGCTCGGCGTGACCGACCTCTCCGGGAACGCGGTGCTGCCGCCGTTCGACAAGGCGCGATTCAAGGGCTTCAGACCAGCGAGGCCGGCGTCGCGGCGGTTCGACCTGTGGCAGATGCTCCCGAAGCACAATCGGCGCGACGACGCGACCGGAGACCTGCTGCGCTTCATCTCGTGCTTGCAGGAGGTGACGGACCTTCTGCTCGCCGACCTCGACCGCTGGCCCGACATCTTCGATCTCGAGCGCGCTCCCGAACCGTTCCTCGACCTCATCCTTCAAGATCTGGGCAACCCGTTCCCGTTCGACCTCGACGTGAGGGGCAAGCGCCGGCTCGCGGCAGTGCTGGTCGAGATGTACCGCCAGAAGGGAACCGCGCAGGGCATCAAGAATGCGGTCCGCTTCTTCCTCGGCATCGACATCGTGGCCATCACCGCGTTCAACGCCGACACGCTGGTGCTCGGCGAGTCACTCCTCGGAGTCGACTGGGTGCTGGGCCCGTCAGACCGCTTCGCGAAGTACGCGTTCAACGTCGTCGTCGCGCGCATCCTCACGCCGACTGAGCGCAAGCACCTGCGCGCCATCGTCGAGTACCTGAAGCCGGCGCATACGCACTTTGCGGACCTCGTCGAGCCGTTCCCGCCGGTTGTGCCGGACCACTGGGAACTCGGCATCAGCGTGGTAGGCGAGAACTCGGACCTGCACTGACTGGTACGCCCCCGACCCTGGCGCTTGCTCGTCATAAGGATCGGGTCCCCTGAGGTCCGCCCATCTGAC
>JAEUJR010000392.1 GCA_016793585.1 Archangium sp. | reverse complement strand
GCGGACGATCATCGGCGCGTTGCTGGGCGGCGCGGCTGTCGCGCTCGGCGTCGCGGGCTTCTTCGCGGCTCAGCCGAAGACCACCACACCGACGGCTGCGGCGCAGGGCCCGCTCGTTCCCGGGTTCGACCTGCCTCGGCTGCAGGGCGGTTCGGTGAAGCTGGCTGATCTTCGCGGGAAGATCGTGGTGATCGACTTCTGGGCGACGTGGTGCCCGCCCTGTCGCGCCGAGATGCCGTGGCTGGTGGCGATGGCGAAGAAGTACGAGTCGCGCGGCGTGGTGTTCGTGGCGATCAGCGAAGACGACCCACCGGGGCAGGTGCCCCTGGTGACGGAGTTCTCGAGAGAGGTCCCCGGGCTCGAGCGGTTCGCAGTGCTCGGCGACCCGGAGATCGAGTCGCAGTACGGCGTGACCTCGCTGCCGACGTTGTTCATCGTCGATCGCGAGGGTCGACTGGTGCAGCGGCTTCAGGGCGCAGCGGAAGAGGCGAAGGTCGTCGCGCTCATCGACCGCCTCGCTGACTAGCGCCGCCTCAGGGGTTCAGATCGATCGTGTAGCGGAAGTCGTACGAGTCGTTGTCGTACGTGTACGTCGTGCCATCGACCGTCATCGAGCCCGTGATGCTGGCGCGCATGCGGAAGCTGTTGTTCGTGGTGTCGATGTTCGTCGTGATCTTCAGGTTGTTGTACTGAATCGAGCCACGCTCGGTGTCGCTCTCGACGGTGATCGGCCCACCATTCATGGTCACCGACAGGTTCAACATGTTGGTGTTGCCCCCCGAGCTCGAGCCCATCGCCGCGTAGGTCGACGTGATCGGCCCGCCGTTCATCGTCCACAACCGGCCGTCGTCCGTCTTGTACTTGCACGCGTTGCCGGTGATCGAGAACGAGACCGCCGCGCTGTTGGCCGTCGAGTTCGCCGTGACATTCACCGCCACCGAGCCGCCCTCCTCACAGGTGGCGTTGGCGTTGATGGTGTCGACCGGGGTGGCCGCCTTGAAGGCCGCACTGCCCGAGAGCCGCGACATGCGGGTGGCGTACTCGGCCGCCTGTTGCTTGTTCATCTGCAGCGGGTCCTTCGCACAGCCAACCAGCGCCAGCAGACCGACCACCACGAGCGAGATGCGAACCATGGGCTTCTCCTGAAGAGGAACTGCGAGGGAGCGGCTCGTACCACGCCGCGAGGCTCAACGAACCGGGCAAGCGGGCTGCGTGCCGCCCGAGCAACCAAACAACAACGTGTCGATCGCGCAGATGGCCTCCTGCACCAGGCCGTTGCGCAGCATGTCGGCCACCACCGGCAACGCGAGCTGCGCGTTCGACTGCGACTGCCCCGACGGCACCGACGTCGACAACAGCGTCTTGCAGGTGCTCGCCGCCGCCGCGATCGCAGCCTCGTCTCCGCGCACCGCCTTCGCCAGCGTGTTGGCGAGGAAGATGAGCGAGCCTCGCTGATCGACGTCTTGAAGCTGCTTGAACACCTGCGACAGCCGCGTGACGCCGAACTCTGCCCGCATGTCGCGAATCGCCAACCGGTACAGCATGCGCACGATGTCGGAGTTGCGATCGCTCACGGTGATGCAGTTGAGCGCCTTGCGCGTCGGCTCGATGAGGCTGGGCGTCTGGAGGATGAGCTTCAGATCTTCGACGATCGGCCTCAGATCCATCTTGAGCTCGGCTGAGAGCGGCAGCTGATCGAACGCGTTCTGCAGGGCCTGGGGGTCGGCACCCTGCACGGCAGGAATCAGCGCGCGGGAGATCGAGACGAAGCCGTCCTCCGAGAGGTTCTGCGGCGCGAGGAACGCCGTGAGGCTGGTCTTCGTGCCCAGCGTGTTGAGGTCTTGCACGAGCTTTCGGCCAGGCGTGGTGTTCGCGTAGTCGGTGAAGGCGATGATCAGATCGAGCCCGTTCGAGAGCTGGCACTGCGCGTTGTTGCTGCACAGGTTCGAGAACGCCGCGGCCACCTCGTAGTGCGGCTGTTTGTCGACCGACGTCCCCGTGCCGGTCATGTAGTCCATGATGCCCTGCAGCTGCGGCTCGACGACCGCGATGGCGTCAAGGCCCTTGCCCTGGTGCACGAGGGAGTCGATCGCCCGGCGCATCTCGCAGACCTCGTTCGCCAGGTTGAGCGGCGGCGGCGTGCTCGCGGGCGCGCAGTACGACTCCTTCGAGCCACCGGGCTCTGGCGGCTTCGAGGCCAGCGCGTTCAGCGTCGCGAAGATGATGCGGAGCACGTCGTTGATCGGCGGCGGCTCGTCGTCGCGCGAGGTCTTGAGCAGCTGGTTCTCGACGACGTTCTTCAGGTTCTGCGTCTTGCCCGTCGAGATCGCGTTCACGAAGCGGGGCATCAGCTGATCGAACCGGCGACACTGCTGCATCGCCGGCGCGGCCGGCTCGGGCGCCACTTCTTTGTCTGCGCCACACGCGCCCAGCACGAGACCGACGACGAACGCGCCGAGGGCTGCAAGCCAGCGCTCAGCAAGGGCCCGCCCCATCACCCTGCATCACCTGCGTCGGGCTCGCCCGCATCGACTCCCGCATCGACCCCTGCGTCGACGGCAGCGCCGGCATCGACACCGGCGTCGACTGGAGCACCGGCGTCGACGCCCGCGTCGACTGGAGCGCCCGCGTCGGTGCCCGCATCGACCGATGCGCCTGCATCGACGCCCGCGTCGACTGGGGTTCCTGCGTCGACCGGCGTTCCAGCGTCGACTGGCGTTCCGGCGTCGACCGGCGTTCCGGCGTCGACTGGCATTCCGGCGTCG
>JAEUJR010000060.1 GCA_016793585.1 Archangium sp. | reverse complement strand
CGGCGCGTCGACGACCGACACCTGCAGCCCCGGCTTGAACCCGAGCCTGGCCGCGAGCGGCTTCGTGCTCGGTGCGGGCTTCTTCGGCCGACCTGTCGACGTCAGCATGGCGAGCGTCTTCTCCACCCGTCTCGCGATGGTCTCGGGCCTCTTCGCCTGCAGAATCGCCTCGGCGTGCTCCTTCTGATGTGACGGCGCCAGCCTCACCCACGCCTGTTTCGCCGCTGCGTTCGTTCGAAACGCCTTCGCGAGCTCGGGTGGTGGCTCCACCGCTCGCGAGCCTTCGTCGACCTCGAGCGTCAGCGTGACCTGGTCGCCCACTGAGACGCCTGCCGCCTTCGCGTTCGCCGCGCTGAACCCGAGCACGTGCACCCCACCCATCGGCGCGAGCGACAGGCGCAACACGCGCTTCCCGATTCGAACCACGACTGGAACCCGCCCTCGTTGGCCGAAGAACGTCACCGCCTCGGGCACCTCGAGATACGGAATGGTCTTCGACGGCCCGGCACCACCCAACGTTCCCGATACTCGGAGTTGCTTCATCACGGCACCTCGAGGCTCATCGTCGCCGTCGTCGCTTCGGTGGCTTCTTCTTCACGACCGGCTTCTTCACGCCTGCGTCGACGACGGGCGCGCCAGCATCTTCGGGCTCTTCGACGACACCGGCGTCTTCGTCTTCTTCCTCTTCACCCGCGTCGTCTTCTTCGGCCACCACGACGACCGGCGGTGGAGCGCCCGCGTCGTCTTCTTCGATGGCGATGGGCGTCACCTTCGCCACCGTCGGCGTCGAGCTCGCGGCCTGGAGCTTCCACACCACCGCCGCGAACACGCCCGCGACGACGACCAGCAACGCCGCGATGAGCTGACGTGAGCCCGAGGCGCGTGGCTTCACGTCGGTGATGCTCGGCGAGGCCACCTCTCGCGACGAGACGCCTGCGAGCTCGGGCGCCGTACCCGACGTGGGAGCCCGCTTCACCGACGTCGGCGGATCATCGTCGTCACCCAGCGCAGGTGCGTCGTGCTCGGCGCTCGGGGCTGGCGGGTCGGCCTCTTCGGCGTCGACATCGGGCAGCTCGCCAGTCGTCGCCGCCACGGGAATGCGCTTCACGGCGGTGGGCGGGCCGTCGTCGTCACCAAGCGCGGGCACCTCGTGTTCGGCGCTCGGCGCGGGCGGGTCGTCGGTCTCGTTGGTCGCGGCAGGTGTGCCGAGCGGTGGAGTCGGCACCCGCGTCTGCCCCTGCGCCCACTCGAGCTTCGCGTACGAGACGTTCGTCGCGGGCGGCGGTACGGCGCGTGGGCCCGTGGGCACCTCGTTCTCGCGCGTGTCCATCACTGGCGGAGCGACGATGCGCGGCTGCGTCTCCATCGGAATCGGCGCCGGCGGTCGCGATGGAGAGGACGCCTTCGGTGTCATCGGCGGCGCATCGGAGGGAGGAGGCGCGCTCATCACGCCAGACCCACGCGCCGTCATCGGCGGCACCGAGGCGCGTGGAACGGTCTCGGAGGGAGGAGGCGCGCTCATCACGCCAGACCCACGTGCCGTCATCGGCGGCACCGACGCACGCGGAATCGTCGCGGCGGGCGGAGGCGCACCCATCAGCGCGGGGTTGGGAATGCCCGGCTGGGTCGAGAGCGGAATCGCGGGCTGCGGCTGCGTGTCAGCGGGCCCTGCGACGGCAGAGAAGGCGTCTGCCGGCGGTGTTCCCGGCTGCGTGCCCGAGGGTATTCGCACCGGCTCGAGGCCGGGCATCGTCTCGCTGGTTCCCGGCGAGAAGTGTTGGCCGGTGGGCACGTCGTCGATGCCTGGCGCGGGCCCCGGGTCGACGTCGGGCACTGGCGGGCCGGGCCGCTGCACCGTCTTCGACAGAAACGCCTGCACCTGCGTCTTCGTGAAGAGCTGCGCACCCAGCACCGCTTCGAGCTCGTCGGCGAGCAGCTCGAGGTCTGGTTGGCGCTGCTCGATGCTGCGCGAGATGGCGCGCGAGACGATGTCGTCGAGGGCGGGCGTGCACTCGTCGTGCAGCTGCGACGGCGGAGGCAGCTGCAGGCCCTCGGTGATGGCGTCAGCGTAGGTGCCGCCGAAGCCGGTGAGCGTCGCGTGCAGCACCGCGCCGAGCGCGAAGACGTCGTTCACGAAGCTGGGAGCCCCCGCCGCCGTGAAGCGCCCCGGCCGTGCACAGCCAAAGTCCATCACCAGCACGTCGCCATCGACGGTGACCAGCAGCGAGCTGTCAGACAGCCCACCGTGCGGCCGCGCCGGCGTGATGGCGACCAGCGTGCGCGCAGCGTCGACGATGACGCGCACCACGAACCCGAGGGGAATCGGAATGCCCGAGTCCTGCAGGCGCTCGACGAGGTCTTGCAGCGAGTCGGCTTGAACGAGGCTCCACACGCCGTAGCGGCGGCCTTCGACCTCGACGACCTCTCGCAACGTGACGACACCCGGAATCGCGTAGCCCGCTGGCGTCGGCGTCACGCCCTCGGGCACCTCACGCAGCACCGCCTCGCGCCCATCGTCATGCCGCGCGCGCCACGTGCGCGACGAGAGAACGCCCTCGGGCAACATGCTGAGGCGGTGCCAGGCCACGGGGGCAGGACTGTACGGGTGCACCACGCGCGTCCCAAGCAAACATCACGGCGTGGTGTCTCTCGAAGAGCACAGCCCTCAGAAGCTGACGTCGAGCTGGAAGTCTCCGCGTGAAGCGAGCTCTCCATCGACGACGATGTACGCCGTCTGCCCTGCCATCACCGTGAACGTCACGTCTTCCGGCTCACCGACGCCGTTGAGAATCGTTCCGGCGAGACAGGCTCCGGCGCCGCAGGCGACCTGCACGTAGAGCATCGGGTCGAACCGAATCACGCCACCGTCGGCCAGCACGTGGTCGAGCGGCGTCACCACCACGCGGTACGTTCGCGTCACCGCAGGCGAGACGAGGTACGCCACCTCACGCCCCGACGCGTTGCCCCCCGAAGGACAGCCAGTGCCCGCCACACTGTAGTCGTCGGTCGCCATGAACGTGCTGCCGAGGAACGAGCCTCCGGCCGTCACGTCGGGAGCAGAGGCACCGCAGAGGTCGGCACCGTTCAACGCGACCACGCCGCCGTCCTGAACCGTCGTGCCGCCAGCCGATCCGCCGCCAGTCGCTGATCCACCGGCGGAGGCCACTCCACCTGCAGTCGCAGACCCACCCGCCGAGGCTCGTCCTCCTGCGGTCGCTGATCCGCCGGCGGCGACTGAGCCACCCGCCGAGCCGCCAGCTGAACCACCGGCCGACGCCGAGCCACCTGCGCGCGCGGAGCCACCCGCAGTCACACCTGCATCCGAGAACGTCACGGTCGAGCTGCCACACGCGACGAACCAGCACCCGATGATCAACGCCACTCGCCTCACGTCGTCACTCCTCGGCCTGCCGAACCTGACAATCGGGGAAGTACCGCAGCAGCAGCTTCTTCGAGTCCCAGCCCTTTGCCGCGAGCGCTCGTGCGCCGTACTGACAGAGCCCGACGCCGTGGCCGAGGCCCTTCCCTCGGAACGTGATGGTGCTCTCGACCTCTTCGGCCGTCACCTTGAGGCTCTTCAGCGCCTGCCACCCGAAGGCGCGGCCGATGCGCGACGAGAACTCGCCACCATCCATTCGTTTGCCGAACGTCGTCACCTCGAGCACGCGGCCCGCCTTGTCACGAGAGAGCGGCACGAACGCGTCACCTTCGGGCTTCACGCCCAGCGCCTTCGCGAGCTCGACGCGATCGGCCTGCCAGCTCCACTCGAACTCGGGAGCCTCGCGGCACGCAGCACTGTCTTTCATGGTGTCGTCGACGCCAGGCCCTGCCCCCACCTCGTGAAAGACGTCTTGCGCCGCGCTCGTGCGCCCACCACACGAAGAGTGGAAGAACGCCGGCTTCAGCGCGATGCCGCCGACGAGCAGCACCTGACCCTTCGTCTTCCCCACCGCTGCCTCGGCCGCCTTCACGTCGCTCTCGAGTCCGCGGTACCACTGGCAGTGCGTGAGGTCGCACAGGTGATACCCCGCACGTTCGTGCCGCTGGCGGCCGCTCAACGCGAACGTGCGCGAGACGATGGCCTGGGCCTCGAGCGCTGCCGGTGGACTCCCCGACGCTTCGGCGTTCACCACCGATGGCAGGTACGCCTCGACGTCGACGGTGTTGATCAACCGCAGCACACCGCTCTCGACGGTCACCGAGAGCACACCTGGGTAGCGACGCGTCAGCGCTCCGTTCGTCACCGTCGACACGCCCTCGAAGCGCACGACTGCACACGGCTTGGCACGCCCCTTCACGGCCACGTTCGTCACCGCCACCGAGAGTTCGAGCGAGCCGGTGAGCGCGTCTCCATCACAGCGGGCCCGCTCGGCCGTCACGGTCAGCGTCACCGGCTTCTCGCGCTCGAGCACGCGCACCTCGAGCGGCGCCGAGGCGAGCACCATCAGCAGTGTGGAGATCATCGCTCCCGCCATGATGTGGAGTTCATCGGAGCACCAGCCTCTTCGGTTCGCGCAGTCTTCATGGAAGTCTTCGGGAGTGCGTGCCCCAGGTGTTGATGACCGTCTGTCGCATGGTCAGAACGCCGTCGGCTCGGTCGCGTCGCGCAACACGTAGTCGGTGCTCGCGCCGGTCGTGCCCTGCGAGATCTCACCCTTCGCGTTCACCGTCGCCTGCGGCAGGTACTGGCCGCGCGTGAGCTTCCCACCGAGGCTGATGCGCTTCTTTCGCAGGGGCTCGGGCCACGAAGCTCTCTTCGCGACGTAGACGGGCGTGCCGTCGACCAGCACCACCGCGCCGCCCTTCGCGTTCTCGGCCGTGCCCACGAGTCGCACCGGCTGTTCAATCAGCGACGACAGGTCTCGCTTCACCTCGACGGGTTTTCCCGGTGAGGCGAGGTGAGGGGCCATCAATGACTGCGGAGACGCGGCTGACTGGCTTTGCAGGGTGCCGTCGACGCGCACGAACTTTCCGAGCAGCGGCTCGAAGCCCGCGGGTGGAGCGTCGTACGTGAGCCACACGACCGTGCCGTCATCGAGCACCAGCGCCGTGCCGATGGCTCCTTTTCTGCCCAGCGACACGCGCTCGACGGTGCCGCTGATCGAGCACGTCGCTGGCCCCGTCTTCAGCTGCGCCTCGACCGCCGGGCCCGTGGTGAGCATGGGTGGTTCTCCGTTCAGCACCGCGGCGACGAGCAGCGTGAGCATGAACGGCTTCTTACTCCCTCAGCAGGCGGTGGCGTCGGTGACGTCGTCGAGCGACCAACCGTTCACCTGACGTCGCAGCGTGCCTCCCAGCGAGACGCGGGTACCCGCCAACGCCTCGCGCCAGGGTTCCCCGCCGATGAAGAGGTCGTGCTGCTCGACCACGAGAACTCGCCCCGAGGGAGTGTCGCGAGCGAGACCCGAGAGCCGAACCGTCCTTCCCTCCAGAGCGGCGAGCGGGCGCTTCTCTTCGGTGGGAGCGCCGAAGGACAACAGGTGCGGGGCGATGAGCGACTGCTCGGTCGTCGACTTCGTCATCGCGAGCACACCCTCGACGCGAACGAAGCAGCCGAGCAGCGGCTCCCAGCCCTCGGGCACAGCGCCGTAGCTGACCCACACCACCTCTGCGTCATCGGTGACGACGCCCGTGCCCAGCCACGCCTTGCGCCCTTTGCCCATCGAGACGCGCTCGAGCGTTCCTCTCACGATGGCGCGACCAGCGTCGGCCTTCAGGTGCGCCGCGAGCTCGGCCGCGGTCGAGAGCGTCTGCATCACTCAGGGCGTGGCAGGCGTGGGTGCGGTCGTGCCGCCGAACACCGTCGCCTGGAACGGGTGGCGGCCGATGGCAAACGTGCCGCCCGTCATCAACACGAGGGCCACCACGATGCCGATGAGCGGCAGCTTGTAGCCGGGCGTGGCCGACTTGCGGTTTCTGATCAACAGCACCTGCAGCGTGACGGCGGCGGCGAGCATCATCACGATGTGGCCGATGAGGCGCGAGTAGAAGAAGCCGGTGGCCACCATCACGAGGCCCAGCGTGGCCTGCAGGTGGGTGAGCCCCGCGAAGATGGTGACGAAGGTCTGCGACGTCTTCGAGTACGGGCGCTTCTGGGTCAGGCCGAGCGTGAAGAAGACGAGGCACGCGAGGCCGAGGCCGAGCACGAGGTAGCGCAGCGCAGAGTGGGCGTGGAGCATGCGCGACGACTAGCGACGAGTCGCCGCGCGTTCACCTGTTTTCGGCGAGGTGCGGCTGCAGCAGCGTTCCTCCGCGCTGCGAGGCCTCGAGCGTTCCACACGCCGCGCCGATGTCTTTGCCGCCGGAGTAGCGCCGGGCGATGGGTGACTCGAGCACCTGCAGGTGGTCGCGGAAGCGTTTGAGCTCGGCCTCGTCGGGCGGCAGGTACTTTCCCGTCGGGTCGGTCACGTCGATGAGGTCGATCTTCACGGGAATGCCGGCGAAGACTTCTTTCAGCGCGAGGGCGTCTTCGAGGCCGGTGTTGAAGCCGGCGATGCAGACGTACGCGAGCATCACGCGCTCGTTCTTGCGGGCCAGGGAGTACTGGCGAATCTGCTCCACGAGGGTCGGGAGCGGGTGCGTGTTCTCGACGGGCAGCACCTGGAGGCGCTTCTCGGGAATGGCCGAGGTGATGGAGAACGCGAGGCGGTAGGGCAGGTCGTCGGCGATGTACTTCTTGATGCCCGGCACCCAGCCCGCGGTCGAGAACGTGATGGAGCGGCCCGAGATGGCGCAGCCGGCAGGGTGGCAGAGAATGCGCGCGGCCCGCGTGGTGTTGGCGTAGTTGAGCAGCGGCTCGCCCATGCCCATGAAGACGACGCCGCGCACCGGGCGGTCGGCCTCGTTCAAGATGTGGAGCACCTGGTCGACGATCTCCCAGGTCTCGAGGTTGCGCGAGAAGCCCATCTTGCCCGTCATGCAGAAGTCGCAGGCGAGCGCGCAGCCGACTTGAGACGAGATGCAGACGACGTAGTGGGTGTCGAAGAGGGGAATGCGCACGGCCTCGATGCGGCCGCCCAGCGGAGACGCGACGAGGTACTTCACGAAGCCGTCGTCGGCGCGGCGGCGCTCCACGAGCTCGAGGCTGGGGAGCGTACCGTTCGCCTGCACCCAGTCGCGCACCGCGGCCGGCACCTGGCGGGCGTTGCGCACGTCAGCCATGGACTGCGCGCGGTGTGCGAACACCGACGCGAAGAGTTTGAGGGCGGCCGTGCGCGTGGCGCCCTGCGCCGTGAGGCGCGCGAAGAGCTCGTCGAAGTCGTGGTTCTTGAGGTTGAGCTGCGGGGACGACACGCGGCCGGCCGTAGCACGGGGGCGGAAGGCGGCGACAGTGGGTGCCAGCTGTCAGCGGCGAGAGACGCCTATTTCAGTGATGGCGGTTGAATCCCGAGTCCCGATCGACCTAGACGCTCGCAGGCCTGTAGCAGTCGCATTTTCTCTCTGGGGAGCAGACAACACATGATTCGTTCATCTCGGTATCTCGTCGCGTGCGCGGCGATGGCGTTCGCCATCGGCTGTGGGCCCGCGAACAACAAGCCTGACGCGGGCAGCACGGGCGGCGGCATCTCGAACACGGGCGGTGGCTTCGGCACGGGTGGCGGGTTCGTCACGGCCGGCGGCACGGCGGGTGGAGCGGCGGCAGGTGGGCGTGCAGGTGGCGCGGCGGCCGGTGGTTCGGCGGCTGGTGGCACTGCAGGCGGGATGACGGCGGGTGGAACGACGGCTGGCGGTACGACGGCCGGTGGCACCGCGACGGCCGGTGGTTCGGCCGCTGGTGGTGATGCTGGTGGCATGGCGACGGCTGGTGGCACTGCGACGGCTGGTGGTTCGGCCGGTGGTGATGCTGGTGGCACGGCGACGGCCGGTGGCACTGCGACGGCCGGTGGTACTGCGACGGCTGGTGGCACTGCGACGGCCGGTGGTACTGCGACGGCTGGTGGCACTGCGACGGCTGGTGGCACTGCGACGGCTGGTGGCACTGCGACGGCTGGTGGCACTGCGACGGCCGGTGGCACTGCGACGGCCGGTGGCACTGCGACGGCCGGTGGCACTGCGACGGCCGGTGGCACTGCGACGGGTGGCGGGCCGGCTGGCGGCGCATCGGCCGGTGGTACGGCTGGCGGCGCATCGGCCGGTGGTACGGCTGGCGGCGCGACGGCTGGTGGTACGGCTGGCGGCGCGACGGCCGGTGGTACGGCTGGCGGCTCGACGGCCGGTGGTACGGCTGGCGGTTCCTCTGGCATGTGCAGTTTGACCGTTGCAGGGACCCTCGCACTGAACTCGACCGTGAGCGGCACCCTCTCCCTCACGTCGACCCGTCAGTCGCCTGTCCCAAGCTGTGGCTCGGTTTCGGGCAAGGGTGAGGATATTTGGCAGTTGACCGTTGCTTCGCCCGTGAACGTTGTTCTCGAAACTGGAGGAACGCTCGACACACTTCTGAACCTTCGCTCCGC
>JAEUJR010000363.1 GCA_016793585.1 Archangium sp. | reverse complement strand
CGCGCACGAAGATCGATCAGCTGCGCTGAAGCACCGCCCATGAACACCGACATCAAGGCGATCACCGAACAGGTGCAGCGCGAGAGCGCGTTCATCGAGCCCCTGTTCATCGAGACCGGCCGGGTCATCGTCGGCCAGAAGCCCATGCTCGAGCGGGTGCTCATCGGCCTGCTCTGCAATGGCCACGTGCTGCTCGAGGGCGTGCCTGGCCTCGCCAAGACGCTCACCGTGCGCACCTTCGCCGACGCCATCTCGGCGGCGTTCATGCGCATTCAGTTCACGCCCGATCTGCTGCCGGCCGACCTCGTCGGCACCGTCATCTACAACCAGCAGACGGCGAGCTTCGCCGTGCGCAAGGGCCCCATCTTCGCGAACGTGATTCTGGCGGACGAGATCAACCGCGCTCCCGCGAAGGTGCAGTCGGCGCTGCTCGAGGCCATGCAGGAGCGGCAGGTCACCATCGGGAACAACACCTTCCCGCTGCCGTCGCCCTTCATCGTGCTCGCGACCCAGAACCCGGTCGAGCAGGAGGGCACCTACCCGCTGCCCGAAGCGCAGGTCGATCGCTTCATGCTCAAGGTGAAGGTCGGCTACCCGACGCGCGAGGAGGAGAAAGAGATCCTCAACCGCATGGCGGGTGACTCGGCGCCGAAGCCGACGAAGGTCGTCACGCCCGAGCACATCGCGCGTGCCCGCTCGGTGCTGCACCAGATCTACGTCGACGAAAAGGTGAAGGACTACATCCTCAACATCGTCTTCGCGACGCGTGAGCCGCAGAAGTTCGGCCTGAAGGACATCGAAGACTTCATTCAGTACGGCGCCTCACCCCGCGCCACCATCGCGCTCACCCAGGCCGCCCGCGCCCACGCGTTCCTGCGGCACCGCGGCTTCGTGACGCCAGAAGACGTGAAGGCCATCGGCCTCGACGTGCTCCGGCACCGCGTCTCGCTCACCTACGAAGCCGAGGCCGAAGAGCTCACCCCCGAGCGCATCATTCAGCGCGTCTTCGAGCGCGTCGAAGTGCCCTGACGAAAGGCGCGCATGCTCCCCAAGGAGCTCATCAAGCGCATTCGCAAGCTCGAGATCTCGACCCGCAAGGCGGTCTCGAGCGTGCTCGGCGGCCAGTACCACTCGGTCTTCAAGGGCCGCGGCATGGCCTTCTCCGAGGTGCGCCAGTACCAGCCCGGCGACGAGGTGCGCACCATCGACTGGAACGTCACCGCACGCATGAACGACGCGTACGTGAAGGTCTTCACCGAGGAGCGCGAGCTCACGGTCATGCTGCTCGTCGACGTCTCGGCGTCGGAGCTCTTCGGCTCGCAGGCCCGCAGCAAGGCCGAGATCTCGGCCGAGGTCGCCGCACAGATCGCGTTCTCGGCCATCGCCAACAACGATCGCGTCGGGCTGATCCTCTTCTCCGATCGCGTCGAGAAGGTCGTACCGCCGCGCAAGGGCCGCAGCCACGTGCTGCGCATGATCAGCGACATCTTGTCGTTCGAGCCCGCCGGCAAGGGCACCGATCTCTCGGCGGCCCTCACGTACCTCTCGCACGTCGCCAAACGAAAGACGGTCACCTTCCTCGTCTCGGACTTCCTCACCGAGCACTACGAGAAGCCGCTGCGCATCGTCGCGCGCAAACACGATCTCGTGCCGTGCGTGATCGTCGACCCGCTCGAGCAGCAGTTTCCCAACCTGGGGCTGGTCGATCTCGAAGACCCCGAGACGGGCGCGCGGTTTCTCGTCGACACCAGCGACCCGCGCGTGCGCGGCAAGTTCAAGCGCTTCATGGAGGAGCGCCGGCAGAAGCGTGACACGCTCTTCAAACGCCTCTCCCTCGACGCCGTCGAGCTCTCGGCCGGGGCCGACTACGCGCTGGCCCTGCAGAAGTTCTTCCGCATGAGAGCCAGGAGAGCCGCCGGGTGAGTGCTTCCTTGGCGAAGCCGTGCCAGCAGAGGCAGACTGACTTCGTGTTCGCCTCGCCCGCCCGCTGGAGCCCGCGTCGATGAGTGACGGCAAGAAGCCGGGCGACGAGACCCTTCGTGTGCCGCCGGGCATGACGCCGAAGAAGGCGACCGGCGCCTCGATGCCTGCGCTGCCTGCGGCGGGCCGACCGATCGACGCGCCGCCCACCGACTCGTACGTGGGGCTCAAGCCGAAGTCGGCCTCGCAGCCAGAGCTCTCGGAGTTCCCCTCGGGCCCCAGGAAGATCGCCTCGGGTGAAGCCGCGCCCGAGGTGTCGCAGGGCAAGTGGCGCGAGCGTGTCTTCACTCCGCGCGCCGTGATGACGAAGGACGAGGTGCTGGGCGATCTCGAGGCCTCGGTGCGGGTGGTGCTGGGCAACGCCAACCACGTGCGCGTCGCCTTCGAAGAGCTTCGCCGCGCCTGGCTGCCGACGTTGCGTCAGGCGCTCGAGCAGGCCGGCGGTGACGGCCTCGACGCGTGGCTCGGCCTGATCTTGAAGCCGCCCGCGCGCCCGGGAATGGACCCGTTGTTCCCCACGCTCGTCGCCGACTTCGCCCGCCTGCGCGCCGCGAAAGAGCTCGCCGCCTTCGAAGAAGAAGCCCACAAGGTGATCGCCACCGTGCAGCGCGTGCTGGGCTTCGAGAAGCCGCGCAAGCTGTCGTTCAAGGCGCTCGAGCGCGAGCTCGAAGGCAAGCTCGAGGTCGACGAGCTGCTGCTGATCGCGGTGAGTGACGACTCCGAGCTCACCCGCCGCCTGAAGGAGATCGGCGGCACCATGGAGAGCCTGCGCGATCAGCTCAAGAAGCGCCCTGGCAAACAGCCCGACGGCATGTTCTCGAACTTCGTGCGCCTCAAGGCCGAGGTGCGCGTGCTCGACGCCGAGCTTCGACGCCGCGGCGCACAACAGCCGTGACGGCTGGGTCAATGACACCCCTCGAGGTGGTCATCGACCCCGGCGCTCTCCACGAATCCTCAACGGTTTCGATGGCACACCGGCTGCTTTGGTGTCC
>JAEUJR010000056.1 GCA_016793585.1 Archangium sp. | reverse complement strand
CGCAACGAGGTCGAGCTCTCTGACGTGTGGCTCGACACCGTGTGGAGCGGCTTCACCGAGAAGAACTCCCGCATTCACCTCGGCGCCGACCTGCGCGTCACGCTGCCGACCTCGAAGGTCTCGCAGGCCCAGACCCGCATTCTTACGCTGGGCCCCGGCGTCAACGTCTCGCGCCGCTTCGACGTGCTCTCGGGCCTCACGCTCATCTACACCGGCCGCTTCACCTGGCGCGCGAACCGCTTCGCGACCCGGCAGAACGAGGGCCCGAAGTCGTGCGGCGACACCCGCGCCCTCGAGTGCGCCGACTTCATCTTGAACAGCGGCGTGCGCAACGTGCAGTTCGACGTGCTCCACGGGCCCGTCGTCAGCTTCGCGCCGCACCCGAAGGTCGACGTCTCGGCCAGCTTCCTCATGCAGCGTGGCTGGCTCCCCGCCCTCGCCACCGTGCCCGACTCGGTGACCGGTGCTGCGACGGTCAACGCCTCTGGCACCGGAGTCGCAACACGTGACCTGATGATCTTCTCGCTGAGCGTTTCGTATCAGGCGTTCAAGGCCGTCGGCTTCTCGCTCGGCGCGTGGACGTTCTCGAACCAGCTCGGCGAGGACGGCCGCTACCAGTTCCCCCTCTTCAATCGCAACACCACGCTGTACCTCGACGCCACCTTCGACCTCGAAGGCGCCGTGTCGAGCTTCCGCAAGGAGAAGTCATGAGCCGTCGTCCCTCCCTTCGCGTCGCGCTGTTGACCGCGGCGCTCGTCGCCATCTCGTGCGCTGAGCAGCAGGCGCCCATCAACCGCGTGCAGCCCGACGCGCTCGACAAGGCCTTCTTCGTCGGCAAGGACTACCAGGCCGCGAGCGACGACCCCGAGTTCTACAGCCAGGCCACCGTCGTCGACGTCGGCTACGGCGCGGGGCAAGACGGCCTCTTCACCAGCAGCTACGCGCAGCCGCTCTCGCGCGTGAAGTGGACGGTGACCGAAGACCTGCTCATCGCGCGGCTGGCCTACGAGCGCGTGCAGGGCAGCGACGGCAAGGGCGTGGGCAAGGCCACCAACGACGGCATCGTCGTCGCGGCGTACGCCATCAAGAGCCACTTCGACATCAAGCGCGACTACAACCCGCAGACGGGCGAGCAGACCAACGTCATCGGCGAGAACACCGTCGACCGCCCCTGGTACCAGCGCCAGTACATTCGCGTCGACTGGTCGAAGAACCTCTCGACCGACAACTACGAGTTCGACACCCTCAGCCAGCTCGGCGTGTACGGCGGCATCACCTACGAGCCGCTCGCGTACACCGTGCAGACGCCCGGCGACGCCGACGCGCCCCACGTCGACACGGCCGCTGGCTACCTCGACGTCACCAACAAGGCCTTCGCGCGCCCGCAGCTCGTCGACCTGTCGGCGCTCGGCGGCGGCGTGATGCCGGCCTGCTACTTCGACGCCGACTTCAGCGGCGGTGGCGCTCCCAACACGCAGTGCTCGCCCGTCGAGCTCACGATTCGCCAGGCGTTCCGCAAGGTGGAAGACACCGACTACGAGCCGGCCGACTGGGACGGCGACCGCTTCAAGGCCTTCGGCGCCTTCACCACCGAGCGCTCGGGCTACGCGCGTGAGTACGGCATGACCGACACGCAGTGGCACCGCTTCATCAACCGCTACAACATCTGGAAGCGCTCGCACTTCTACGCCGACGCGAACGCGAAGACGGGCTCGGTCGGCTGCTTCAACCCCACCACCACGCCTGCTGGCGCGAACCCGCACCGCGACGTGAACAAGGACGGCACCGAAGACGAATGCGCCGCCGTGGGCCGCGGCAGCCGCTGCGACACCTTCAACCAGAAGTGCACGCTGCCCTTCCGCGACCGCGAGCTGCAGCCGGTCGTCTGGTACCACTCCGATGGCTCGAACCCCGACTTCTTCGAGCCCACGCGCGACGCCGCCCACGAGTGGGACGTCGCCATGCGCGCCTCGGTCATGGCCGCCCGCTACGCCGAGTGCGTCGCCACCAAGGGCTCCGACTGCGACGTGCTCTACCCCGTGTACTCGGGCCAGCAGGACGACAACGACGACGCCATCGCGCTCGCGCGTGAAGTCGACGACTGCCGCGCCGGCCGCGCGTACCCCGGCGTCGACTGCAACCAGGTGGCCGACTCGGTCGGCGCCGCCCGCGGCTACTCCGCCGGTGTCATCGCGCTCGCGAAGATGCCCGAGGCCGTCGTGCTGTGTCACTCGCCCGTCGAGGCGTACGACCACGCCCTCTGCGGCGACCAGCGCCTGCCCCCCAACCTCACCGCCGCCGACTGCTTCCGCGCCGACCGCGAAGGCGACGCCGAGCTCAAGAAGACGTGCGATGGCGCGCTGCGCGTTCGAAAGGGCGACCTGCGCTACCACCACGTCACCACCGTCGTGTCGCCGCAGACGCCGTCGCCGTGGGGCATCATGGTCGACGCGCACGACCCGCTGACGGGCGAGAAGGTGTCGGCCAGCATCAACGTGTGGAGCCACGTCACCGACCTCTGGAGCCAGGGCATCGTCGACACCGCCCGCTACATTCGTGGCGAGCTCTCGACCAGCGACGTCACCGAAGGCACCTACGTGCGTGACTGGGCCTCGGCCGCCGAAGCCGCCACCACCAAGGGCACGCTGCCGATGCTCACCTCCGAGGCGCGCCTCGACATGCTCGGCAAGATGACGAAGGGCCGCGCCATCACGCGGGAAGAGCTCGAGGCCTTCCAGGCGTCGCCGATGTACGCGAAGGCCCGCGAGGTGCAGCTGGCCGCGCGCGACATTCGGGCCGACGCGCTCGCGCCGACGTCGACGAAGCCCATCTACGACGCCCGCCGCAAGCGGGCCCTCAACACGCCCACCGAGGCGGCGCTGACGACGAAGATGTTCCAGTCGTTCGCCGGCAAGGCCGGGCTGCTCTCCTCCGACATGATGAGCGAGCTCGCCTCGCCGCTGCGTGGCGCGAACCCCGCCATGACGCGCGACGTGCGCAACCTGCGCGAGCTGAAGCTGGCCGAGCGCGGCGCGTGCGTGATGAACGAGGCGCCGGCGCCGCTGGCGATTCCCAACCTCGCCACCCTGCTCGAAGAGAAGTTCGGCCGCTTCGACAAGAACTCGTCGAAGGGCGACCAGCTGGTCCGCTCCGAGCGCATGCGCCAGTACCTCGCGCAGCGCGCCCACTACGCCGTCGTGACGCACGAGATGGGCCACTCCATCGCGCTGCGCCACAACTTCGTCAGCTCGGCCGACGCGCTCAACTACCGCCCGCAGTACTGGCAGCTGCGCACCGACGACGGCACCGCGATTCGCCCCTGCACGACGCTCGACACCACCGGCAGCTGCACGGGCCCTCGGTACCACGACGTCATCACCGAGAACGAGAAGTCGCAGCTGCTGACGATGTTCATGCAGTCGTCGACGATGGACTACGCCGGTGAAGCCACGCAAGACCTGCTGGGCCTGGGCGCGTACGACTTCGCCGCGGCGCGCATG
>JAEUJR010000267.1 GCA_016793585.1 Archangium sp. | reverse complement strand
AACTGGGCGATGGCGATGGTGTCGCCGTTGCGGAGCAGCTGTTTCTCGTTCTTCTTCAGCTTCGAGCCGTTGAGCAGGGTGCCGAAGCTCGACCCGAGATCTTCGAGGAAGAAGAGGGTGCCGTCGCGGCTGATGCGGGCGTGGTTGCGGGAGACGGCGGTCTGCGCGAGCACGACGTCACAGCCGTCGTCACGGCCGAGCGTGATGGTGTCCTCGGTGAGGGTCACCACCTGGGGCTTCTCGGCGCCCCCGGCCTCGGCGCGCCGTTTGACGGTGAGGCGAACGCCCATGGAGGTCAGTCACGCACGTACTGCTGACAGGTCGCGACCTGCGACTGGTACTCTGTCTCGTTGGCGAACTTGAGGAAGTTCTTGCACGCGGTCGAGGCCAGCTTCTCGTCGCTGCGGTTCTTGAAGAGCTCGAACAGGCCGTAGTGGCAGAGGACGAACTTCGGGTCGTACTTGAGGCAGCGTTTGTAGGCGCGCTCCTCGTCGTTCACGAGGCCCTCCTGGCGGAACTTGAGGGCGGCCGAGTATTCGCTCTCGGGCGTCTTCTGGCCGGCGGCGCGCTCCTTCACGTCGGTGAGCGCCTTGTCCTGCAGTTTGCACTTCTTCTCGGCGTTGATGATGTTGTTGCGGCAGAGAATGTTGTTGGCGTCGGCCTCGATGCACGAGCTGTAGGCGTCTTTCGCGTCGCACGGCTTGCCCGACTCGACGAGGGTGTTTCCGAGCTGCAGCCAGGCCTCGACGAACTGCGGGTCGAGCTGGGTGGCTTTGGTGAGCTCTTCGGCGGCGGTCTCGAGGTTGCCCTCGTCGATGGCGATGGCGCCGAGCTCTTTGTACGGATCGGCGAGGCTCGGGTTCACCTCGATGATGGTGCGCAGCTCTTTCTTGGCCTTGTCGTCCTGCTTGAGGCCGCGGAAGGCGAGGGCGAGGTTGTAGCGGGCCTCGGTGTAGTCGGGGTTCACCTTGAGGGCGCGCTGGAAGTTGTCGTGCGCTTTGCCGAACTGCTGATCGCCCAGGTAGATGTAGCCGAGGTTGTTGTAGGCCTGCGCCTGATCCTGGTTGAGGCGGAGCGCCTTGATGAAGAGCTCCTTTGCCTGATCTTTCTGGCCTCGCTTGAGCGCGATGAGGCCCTTGTTCACCCAGAGATCGGCGTACTGGGGAGAGAACTGAATGCCGAGATCGCACTGCACCTCGGCCCGCACGAGATCGCCCTGAGACAGGTACTCGGTGCAGATGTTGTTGGCCTCGAGCGCACGCGGGTGCGGAGGCGGGGTGGTCACGCACGCAGTCATCGCGAGGGTGAGCAGACCCATGAGGACACGACGCGTCATGGTGGCCGGGAGTGTAGAGAGTCTGTCTGTGCGCGGCAACGATGGATGAAGGTCAAACGAGTCGGAATTCCGCAGGTTGCGCCCACCAAACCCGGTACGATGGCGCCCCGCATGCGGACCGTTCTCAAGCTCTCGCTGGCCCTCAGCCTCGCCCTCACGTCGCTCCACGCCTCGACCGCCTACGCTGGCAGCTTCGCCAATCGAGGCCTGGGTCTGGGCGTCGGCTTCATGAAGATCTTCACCGACGACGCGACCGTGCCCGACTTCAGCGTGCCGTTCTGGCTCGAGGGCTCGTACTACGCAGAGAGCGGCTTCGACGTGTACGTGCGCATTCCGCTCGCGCTCGCGTACCTGAAGGTTGGCGCGCCTCCCAATGGCGGTGCTGGGTTCGTGTTCGCGACCGGTGGCCAGTTCGGCATGCGCTACCTCTTCATGGAGGAGTCGCTGCGGCCGTTCGTGAGCGCGCACCTCTCCGGCATCGTCGTGTTGCAACCAACAGCCATGTCGATCGGCGTCGGCAGCACGCTGGTTGGCCCGGGCGTCGGCGGCGGGGTGGAGTACTTCGTCGCCGAGAGCGTGTCGCTTCAGGCGCGCGGCTACTTCGACTGGTTCATCGGCATCAACTGCGGCCTCAGCAACTGCCAGCGCTTCAGCGTCGGCGGCACGGTGACTGCCTCGACGTACTTCTGAGACGGTCGAGCTGTTCGCCACGGCGCGCTGACCTTTTCGGTGGTCGAGGTGAGGCGTGAGCCCGCCGATGGCCCGACGTCGTTGATCGTCACGCTCGGCATGCTCAATGGGTGAGAGCGGTGCACCCGTTGTTGCGTGTGGCGGCAAGAAGCCGCTGGCGAACCCACACGGTGGACACTCGACGGCTTCGCCACGTCGGAGTGGCGCGAGACCTCTCGCCGGTCGCCCATTCACTTCAAACCGCAGGACCTGATCTGGGAGCGCGCACGCTTCTCGCTCTCGTTGCCGGTTGGCTCGTCACACGAGTCGGGAACGTTGGAGCTGGCCATCGAAGAGGCGCGCTGCCGGTTCATGGTCGAGCCCGGACCGTTCGGAAAGCTGCTCGCAGCAGCACGTCGGGCCTGATTCAGGCGCCCGGTCGCGGCGGCGGCTTTCGCTTGGCGGTGCGGTTCTTGTCCGTCTTCTTCGCGGCGAGCGAAGCCGTCACCAGCAACACCAGCTTTTCGTCCGACAGGTGCGGCGGCTTGAAGAAGCCCAGATCGTCCTGCAGCCGGGTCGAGAGTGTCGAGAAGAGGTGCAGGCGCGCCTCCATGCCCAGCTCTTCACGTCGCATGGCTGCATTGAAGAGCACCGTCTCTTCTTCGGCCGAGAGCTTGGCGACGCGCGCGCGGAAGTCGGGGTCGCCGAGCAGGGCCGTGTCGCCATCGGGGCGTGAGAGGGAGGCGGGGATCTTGAGGCGCCGCTCGCGAATCACGATGGTGCCGGCGAGCAGATCGCCCAGCCGCTGCTGAGACTGGGTGAAGAGGGCCGCGAGGCCTCCGACGAAATAGAAGAGCGGCAGCCGATCGACCGGCCGCGCGAGGTTGCGGAGCAGCGCCTGCAACCACGACACGCGAACGCCGCTCTCTTGAATTACCCGCAGCCCGAACAGCTTCTTGCCGACGGTCTGCCCGCTCCAGAGCCCCTCGAGGAAGATCGCGTAGCCCCAGTCGACGAGGAAATAGAGGATGAAGACGAGGGCGAAGCCGATGGCCGGAGAGATCAAGTTCATCGCGAAGCCGCCGAGGGCGAGGGCGAGCCCGGCCACCAGCAGACCGATCGGCAGCACCAGGCTCTCGCCGTCGGCCTTCTTTTCGCCGAACTTTCGAACGAGCAGCAGCACGAGCCCGACCACCGCCGCCGCGCCGCCGAGGTAGAGCGAGAACACGGGCAGCAGGATCACGGAGATCGACAGCAGAATCGTCACCACCGAGTCGACGAGCCACGCGAGAAACCGCGTGAACATGCCCGCGAGCACGAAATCGAACTCGACGTACTCGGGGGTGAGCACCGAGTGCTGACCATCGAGGTGCAGGCGATCGGTGGGCGCGTCGGTCATGTTCGCTTGGCAGTCTTTCGCACCCGCCCGACGGGTACCAGCGCAAGTCAGCACGCGGCGATGGCCACCTTCAGCGACAGGTCCGTCGCGGTCGGAGCGACGATGGCGATGCCGGGGCCGAGCAGCTCGTCGACCATTCGGCCGTCGACACCGGGCACGGCGCCGAGCGTGAAGGTGAGGGTCGAGGCCTCGACCGAGACGGCGAGACGCGCACCTTGACCCTGCTCGGCAGACGAGAGCAGCAGCTCGACGAGCAGCTCGGTGAGTGGCCCTTCGGCAGCGGCGATGCGGGGCAGCTCACCGGCTGGCGCAGTCGCGAGCACGCCGACGAGGCTCTTCACGAGCCGCAAGACGCGGCGGGGATCACCGCTGGCGGGCTCGGTGTTCTCGCTGGTGAGGGCGCGGAGATCTTCCGAGAACTGCGACAGCCTTCGGGTGCCGTCGACGAGATCGGTGGCGCAGTCGGCGAGCTCCTTCTGCAGCTCGGGGGTCGAGGTCTCGGTGAGGGCGCCCTTGAGGAACGAGGTGCTGCTCGTCATCCACGCGAGGGGGTTGTTGATCTCGTGCGCCACCGAGGCGCTGAGGCGACGGAGCCGGTTGGCCAGCCTGCCCATGCGCGCGCGCTCGACGCGGGTTCTGCGCCGCTCGAGGCCCACGGCGAGGGCCGTCATCATCGCCAACACGCCCATGATGCTGGCCGCCTCGATGCTGTTCTTTCGGGCCAGGTTCGCCGGAGCCGCGAGGGCGTCGATCGACACGGCGCGGCCGGTCTCGACGCGCCAGAGCGAGACCGCGGTGATGAGCACGCCCACCACGGCCCAGCCTGCAGCGGCCCTCGAGCCCGAGAGGTACTGCACGACGAGAGGCACCACGCACAGGTAGATGAGCGCGCCCAGCGGCAGATCGCCGCGCAGGCTCGCGTTGTAGGCGACGAGCGACGAGACGAGCGCCGCGAGCGCGTGGCCAGCGAGGCGGTTGCCGAAGCGTTCGGCGAAGGAGGGCAGGGCGAGCATGGCCGCGGCGCCGCTCCCCATGGCGAGGGCGCTCGGGAGGTAGCCCAGGTTGATCGCGTGCGATGCCGCGAGGGTGCCCGCGACCACAAAGCCGACGCGGCCGAAGGTGCGCAAGAAGTCGCGCTGCTCGGTACGTTCGAGGAGTGGCAGCGGCTGGCTCACGGCACGCGTACCTTACGCGCTCGGTGAGCACCGGCGAAGCAAAGCCCTGCTACGCTCCCACGCGCATGGAGCTGCCCGAGTTCATCGATCTGCGCCGCCCTCGATGGGAGGCCCTCGAACGCCTGCTCGATCGCGCCGAACGCACTGGCCTCAAGACGCTCTCGCTCGACGACGCGCGTGCACTCTCTCGGCTCTACCGCGCGGCTTCGTCTGATCTCCTCTGGGTTCGAGCGCGTGCCGGTGCCGCAGACGTGAGCGGCTACCTCAACGATCTCGTCGGGCGCGCCTATGCCGTCACCTACCCGGGCCGTCGCGTGCGTTTGCGCGAGCTCGTGCGCTTCGTCACGCACGGTTTCCCCGAGCTGGTGATGGCCGAGTGGCGGTTGATCGTCGCCGCGACGCTCATGTTCATCGCGGGCGCAGGCTTCGGGTGGATCGGCATGATGTTCGACCCCGACGCCGCGCCCTACCTCGTGCCGTCGATGCACAAATCGCTCGACCCTGACGAGCGCGTGAAGAAGGAGCAGAAGAACGAAGGCGCCGACGTCGGCGAGCAGGCCGCTTTCTCGGCGTTCCTCATGCGCAACAACATCGGCGTCGCCTTCTTCGCGTTCGCCCTGGGCCTCACAGCGGGGGTCGGCACGTCGATTCTGCTCTTCGGCAACGGAGTGCTGATCGGGTCGCTCGCGTGGGTCTACGCGGCGAAGGGCCACGCCTGGTGGTTCTGGGCGTGGATTCTTCCGCACGGCATTCCCGAGATCACCGCGATCTGTCTGGCGGGCGCGGCAGGGTTGACGATCGCGAGGGGGCTGGTGGCTCCGCGGGGGCTGGCGCGCCGGGTGGCGCTGCGGCGGGAAGGCATCACCGCGGTGAAGCTCGTGCTGGGCACGATCGTGCTCTTCGTGCTCGCCGGGTTGATCGAAGGAACGATCTCGCAGATTCACCCGCCTCGTCTGCCGATCTGGTTCAAGATCGGGTTCGCGCTCGTGGTGGGCAGCGGCGTCTACGCGTACCTGCTCTCGGCGTTCATTCGGCGGCGCCGCGAGGCCTGAGTCGTCACTTGCCTGCGACGGCCATCAGAATCGCGTAGCCCATCCACCCGAAGCAGCCGAGGAAGCCGGTGACGATGCCGCCGATGGCGAGTTCACGCCCCTTCTGGCCGCCACCCGAGGCGTTGATCTGCGAGAGCGCCATGAAGCCGGTGATGATGCTGGTGATCGAGCCGATGGCAGGAATGCAGAGGCAGCCAACCAGGCCCGACACGAGCGAGACGATCGCGAGCGTGTTCGTCTGCCCGCCGGGCGCTTGCGGAGCCGAGTAGCTGCCAGGCGCGTTGGGTTGCCACACGTTCGGCGGCGGCTGCACGACGACGGGCGCGGGCGGCTGCACGGGCTGAACTGGCTGCGGCGTCGACGGTGTTCCGAACTGCTGCACCGGCCGGCCGCCGAAGCTCTGCTGGGGCGGCTGCGGAAGCTGCTGCTGCGGCGGCGTGGCCTGGTTGTTCTCGAAGGGGATCTCGAAGCTGGCCGTACAGGCGCGGCAGGTGACGCGGCTGCCCGGCGTGCCGTCGTTCTCGGTGCCACAGTTGGGACAGAAGACCTTCATGGTGCTCCCGGTGCTGGCGGCGTCAGAGCGCGCCGCGTGACTTGATCTCGAGGTACTTGTTCACCGCCGCGAGAGACAGCGCGTCGGCTTCGACGTCGATGACGGTGACGCCATCTTGCCCCACCTTGCGCTTGGCGGCCTCACGCTCGAGCAACAGCTCGCTGGCGACGGCGTGCTGGTAGGCGATCTCGGCGTCGGCGGGCGTGGTGTGCAGCAGTCGATGGAGCGCGGCGTCTTTGATCGACAAGCACACCGGCACGTGGCGTTTGGCGAGGCGGCGCATGGGGCCCACCATCGTCGCGGCCTGATCTTCGTCGAGGAAGTCGGTGAACAGGCACAGCAGGCTGCGCCGCACGAGGCGCACGTTCAGCTCTTTGAAGAGCGCGAGGTAGTCGACGTACGTGAGGTTCGGGCGCGACGAGTAGAGCGCGTCGACGATCTTCCGGTACTGGGCGCGGCCCGAGGCCGGCGCGATGAACGACTTCACGCCATCGGCGAAGACCACGAGCCCGACGCGATCGCCGTTTCGAATGGCGACGAACGCGAGGAAGAGGGCAGCGTTCACGGCGTGGTCGAGCTTCGAGAGGCCTTCGACCTGCGCGGCCATCGAGCGGCCGGCGTCGACGCCGATGAAGACGGTCTGCGAACGCTCCGACTCCATGACGCGCGTGACGGGCTTGCCCCGGCGGGCGCTGGCCTTCCAGTCGACGTCACGAACGGAGTCTCCCTGGGCGTAGTCGCGCAGGCGGGCGAACTCGGTGCCGCGCCCGTCACGCCGCAGCTGCCGCAGGCCGAGGTTCACGAAGTCGAGGGCCGCGTCAGAGAGCAGGAGCCGGCTGGCCCCACGCATGTCGGGGAAGACGCTGACCTGGGTCCTCGCCGCGATCACGCGATCATGCCACGCGAGCCCGAGCGGGCCACGCACGCGCAGGTTGAGATCAGCGAACTCGAAGCGGCCGCGGCTGCGCGGCGTGCAGACGTAGGGAAGCCGAACGCGGCTCTTGCCCGACAGCGAGAAGGCCAGCTGCTCCGGCGCCGCGGCGAACACCTCGGGGCTGTCGTCTTTCAGCTGCAGGCGCAGCGTCGTGCCGCCCGGGTTGATCACGTCGAGGTGCACCTTGTTCTCGACGCCGACCTGGAACCGATGCGGCAGCTCGCGCGAGACCTTCACGACGGCCCTGCGGGCGACGAGCCAGTCCATACCCGTGAGCGCGA
>JAEUJR010000216.1 GCA_016793585.1 Archangium sp. | reverse complement strand
ACCTGCTGTGAGGGGTTCTTCAGCTCGGCCGACAGGTACGCCTCCTTCGCGAGCGCCGGGTACACCTTGCGCTCCACCGACACGGGCCACTGCTGGCTCCAGAGCGCGACGCGGCGGGCGCCCTGGGAGGAGGGAATCGTCTCTTTCTGTCGAGACGCGAAGCTCAAGTCGTAGCCACCGGCGAGCGTGACGGGGCTGTCGGAGCCGTACTGCGGCGCGCGGTAGCCCGGCGGCGGTGAGAGCGAGAAGCTGCTCGTCGGCTGCATCGCGTACCCTGAAGCGCTCACGCTCGAACGGGTGCGCGAGAGCTCGGCCTTCGTCACGGGCGCCAGCGACGGCATGGGCCGCGCCTCCTCCTGCTCGACGGCTTCGGGCTCGGCGAGGTCGCCATCAATCTCTTCATCGGAGAACTCCATGGCCTTCTCGGCCATCGGCGCTGGCCTTGGCATCGCCTGAATCGATGGCGGCGGCGGCGGTGGCGTGGCCGGGTAGATGGGGCGCTCCTTCTGCTTGAAGCGGTCGGCCGCGGGCTCGTTGCGGCGGGTCTCGACCTCGGTGCTGATGGCGCGGCCGACCGCCTGCGAGAGCCAGCCCCGCACGAGCGACTCTTCGCTCCGCACGGGCACGGTGCGCGAGGGCGTCGGTACAGGGCGCACGTATTCCTGCACGGGCGTCGGCGTGGGAATGAAGCGCTCGGTGGTGCC
Source organism: Archangium sp. (assembly GCA_016793585.1). The sequence goes on along the minus strand of JAEUJR010000216.1, from coordinate 5,656 downwards.
AATCTTCCAGGTGAGCAGCTTTGGCGCCTTCACCGCCGACGAGGGAATCGCGGTCGACAAGGTGAGCTGCGCGTCGTCCCAGTCTTCGCCCGAGCTCTGCGAGACGATGCCCGCGAGCGAGACGGTGACGAGGTTCTTCTCGGGGTCGAGCTGTACGTCCCACGTGGGCGTCCACCGCGCCTGGTGCACGAGATAGGTGAGTGACACCGACGCCTGGCCACCACCGGCGAGCACCGCCGTCACCTTCCACCCGCTGCGGAACTCGGGGTTGCCCAGCCGCTCGGCCTTGTTCACCAGCGCCTCGCGTCGACGGCTCGCGGCGCGTTGGGCGAGCTCGACGTCGCGGAGCTTCTTCTGTGCTGCCTCGAGCTGCGCCGTCTGGAACTGCAGCGCGGCGCTCCACCCCTGCGGAGACAACTTCGGCGCGGGCCGCACGTTGTCGTTGGCCGGCAGGGCGGGGTGCAGGCGCAGCAGGGCGTCACGGTGTTCCCGAAGCGCCTGGGCCTCACGGGCGAGGCGGGTGAGCTCGGTGTCGAGGCCGTCGAGCTCGCCGAGCAGCTGCTTCGCTTCAGCGGTGCGGAACGCCTCGGGCGTCAGCCGCTCGAGGTCGACCCGACGCACCTCGGCGCCCTGCGCCTCCACGCGCACCGACGATGCGTCGATGGTGTCGGGCAGCGGCGGGAACTCGACCATGCCGGGCGCGGCCACCGTCGCCGAACGCACGACGCGAGCCTGGTCGGTGAAGACGGTCACCTGTGAGATGGGCGATGGCACGGCGCCCACCAGCAGCACGACGGAAAGCGGGAGCATGGCGTCCTCCGGAGGAACGCGCTCGAACGCGCGAACCGGGCGCAGGGTTCCACACTTCCCCGTGAAAACCTCTCACTTCCAGCTGACGACGAGCGCTCCGTCGATGCCGTCGAGGTTGTTGGCGGTCACCGTCGGTTTCACCTTCAGCCGCTCGAAGCAGACCTCGACGACGCCGGCCACCAGATGGGCAGCGCCCAGGTGCGGCCCGTTCAGCGTCAGGTGCGCCTCGTTCGGCGAGCGCCACGTCACCTTCGCCTCGAGCTCCTTCACACCCAGGCGCATGAAGCGCGGCGAGCGGTCGACGAGCGTCTTCGGCGAGAGGAATGGAAACGCCACCGCGACGAGCCGGCCCGCGATGGTCTCGAGGAAGCCGGTGATGAAGTCGCGGCCGATGAGCCTCCACGCGGCGAAGCGCTCGACGCCCGGGTGCCGGTGCTTCGCGGTCACGTCGAGACAGTCGACCCAGACCTGCATCGGGTACTCGGGCTGAATGCGCTCGACGTCGAAGCCGACCGCCTTCAGGTCGTCGCGGAACGCGCCGTCGGGCCGCAGCACCTTGCCGAACAGCCCCTCGAACATCGACCCCTGCGCCGTGAAGGTGGGCATCGTGGCCCGCGACTCTACCGCCCGCCGCTCGCCGTCACGTGCCGAACGAGGCGCCGCAGGTGAGACGCGCTTCGTCCTCTCGGCCGACCGCACGAGTGTTGGCGAGCTGCAACAGCTTCGAGATGAACGGTCCCGGCACGGTAGGCCGGGGTTGGCGCGTCACCCCTCGTGCAGGAACGTCCACATGGCCTGCAGCTCCTGCTCGGTCAGCTTGCCGCCGTACGCGGTGATGAAGCTCATCGGCACCTTGAGCGGCTGCCCGTCTTTGCGTTTGCCGTCGACGAGCGCGCGCTTGAAGTCGTCCAGCGACCAGCTCGCGAGGGCGCTCGGGCTGATGTCGGCGGCGGGTGGCCAGCTCGGGTCTCCGCCTGCAATCGGCCCACCCTTCAGCGACCGGCCGTGACAGCCCACGCACACCTGCGCGAGGTGTCTGCCGAAGGTCTTCGCATCGGCGCTGCTCGGAGGCAGTCGTTCGTGCGCCTTCTGGTGGTCGGCGTTCTCGGCGGTCACGTTGATGTCGCCCTTCGCGAGCAGCACGAGGCCGACGGGGCCGAACTCGGGCCGCGCCTGTTCACGGTCGATGGGCGGCAGCGCGCGCACGTACGAGATGATGTCCGAGAGCTCCTGGTCGGACATCGAGAGGAAGTCGACCGACGGCATGATGGTGCCCCGGCCATCGGGCTTCACGCCGTGCCGCACGATGCGGTCCCAGTCGGCGACCGTGTACTTCGAGACGACGCCGCCTGTGCCGCTCGTGAGGTTCACGCCGAAGAACCGCCCGACGGGCGGAGCGTCGATCATCGTGCCACCACCCAGGTCGCGGCCGTGGCAGTCGAAGCAGCCGTAGCGTGACTCGAGCAGGTGTTTGCCGCGCGCAACCGCCCGCTCCTGGGCGAGCGTGTTCAGGTCGACGCCTGCGAGCACGTCGACCACGCCTGCATCGGGGTCGAGCCCCGCTGCCTTCTCGGCCCGCAGCGCCGCGAGCTCGTCGTCCGACAGCGGGAACGGCACGGGGAAGTCGACGGTGTGCACGGCCCACGTCTTGTCGAGCCGGCCCAGCGCTTTGCTCCGCGCGAAGGCGAACGCGCCGGCCAGCGCGAGCGCAACGACGACCAACAGGGCCACCAGCCCTCGAACGGCTCTCATCATGTGTGTTCCTCCCCGGAGCGCTGCGCCGCCGAGTCGAGACCACGTGTGTCACCGAGGCAAGAACGTGCAGTGGGGCTGAACGAGACCAAGTCGTCACGCATGGGGACTCGACGAAGTGAAAGAGGTGAGCCACGGTCGGCCCCCGTGGCGGTACCTCGTTCGACGTGGCTGTGGCTGGTGGCGCTGATGGCTGCGTGTCAGTGCGACCGCGCCCGCGTGCAGACGGTGCAAGACGCCGGGCTCGTCTGTGACATCGAGGTCTGCGGCAACGACCGCGACGACGACTGCGATGGCCTGGCCGACGAAGGCTGCCCGTGCCTGAAGGTGAGCGACGTCTGCGAGTGCGTCGTGGGTGGGCCGACGCAGGCGTGCGGCTCTGACGTGGGCGTGTGCGAAGCGGGCCGCCGCGCGTGTTCCCTCGAAGGCCGCTGGGGCGCGTGCGTCGGCGGAGTCGGGCCCGGCGTCGAGACGTGCAACGGCCTCGACGACGACTGTGACGGTGAGGTCGACGAAGGCCTCACGCAGACCTGCGGCTCCTCGGTGGGCGCGTGCCGCAAGGGCCTGCAGACGTGCGTGGCGGGCGTGTTCGGTGAATGCGTCGGCTCCGTCGAGCCCGCGGCCGAGCGCTGTGACGGCACCGTCGACGACGACTGCGATGGTGAGGTCGACGAAGGCTGTGTCTGCACCGAGGGCGCGCTCCAGGCGTGCGGCTCCACGGTGGGAACGTGCCGGCAGGGGCAGCGGCTGTGCACCGACGCTGGCAGCTGGAGCGGCTGCGAGAACGACGTTCGCCCCGTACGGGAGGTCTGCGACGGCCTCGACAACGACTGCAACGGCACCACCGACGACCCCGGCACCTGCCTGCCGCCCACGGTGATGTGCCCTGCCGGCTCGAGCGTCGTCGCGGGCACGCCCGTCGTGTTGATGGCCTCGGCGATGGACAGCGACGGCACCATCGCGTCGACCACCTGGAGCGTCACCACCCGCCCCGCGAACTCCGCCGCCGTTCCCGGAACACCGATGTCGACGACGACGAGCTTCACGCCCGACCAGGCCGGCTCGTTTCTGCTCTCGTTCTGCGCCACCGACGACCGCGGCCTCTCGACCTGCTGTTCGACGAGCCTCACCACCAGCGCGTGCGCCTCGCCTCCACCTCCACCGGCGAGCACGGCCTGCGGCACCAGCTGGGATGGAAGGCCCATCGTGCAGTTCCCGGCGGTGCCTGCGGGGCTGCAGTACGAGCTGCTCTCTCCGACGGGCATGCTGCTCGCCAGCGCGAACCTCGGCGCCAATCACCTGCGCCCGATGTCACGCATCGACCCGGGCGGCCCACCGCCGGGAACGCCGCTCGCGCTCTCGGTGCGCGCGTGCCGCACCAACGACCCGACGTGCTGCTCGTCGCCGACGCCGCTCACCATCTCGGTCGTCGAGGCGTGCACCACGCCCGTCGCGCCGACGTCGTCGAACATCGTCTTGTCCGAGTACGTGGTGAACGGCGAAGGCGCGTGCCCCTCGCCCGACTGCCAGACGATGGACACGTGCCAGGCCGGAGAGTCGGTCGAAATCACCAACCTCTCGAACTGCCCCGTCTCGCTCGACGGCTTCCACTTCGCGTACCGCAACGCGAGCGCGTCGACCGCCAGCCTGCGGTGGATGAACTTCGGCGCCGTCGACGTGGTGCCGCCCCGCGGCGTGTATGTGGCGATTCGAAACCGCCAGTACGCGCCGACGTGCAGCGCGCCACTCGGCCCCGACAACCCAGGCCTCTTCGGGCTGCGCGTCTCGCAGCTCGACATGGAGGGCTCGAACCTGTGCAACGGCTGGTTCAACAACACGGGCGGTGGGCAGAGTGAGCTCCGCGTCGCGCCCGGCACCGTGCCGATGGGCAGCACGCCGACGTTCGCGCCCGCCGCCGCCATCGCGCGCATCGCGCCGTACCTGTCGAGCTCGGTCGCGTGTCACAGCATCGGCTTCGACGCGGTGAACTCGTGCGGCACCGTCACCGGTGGCAGTCAGCCCAACTCGATTCTGTCGCCCAATCAGCTCGGCCGACTCTGGCACCCGTGTGACGTGGTGACGGCGCCCGTGCCGGCGTGCGTGCGCAACTGAGCGTCGAGTCCCGAACGAGAACGGCGGCGCTCCGTGAAGGAACGCCGCCGTCGATGAAGCCGGAAATGGAGCGGGGAAATTACAGCTCGCGGCTCATCAGCAGCCGCAGCTTGCCGCTCTTCTTCGAGACGACGGTGGCCACCGTGGTGAAGCCGTTCTTCCGGTAGAAGCTCACGGCCGTGGAGTTCGCAGGGTCGACACGAAGCGCCAGCGTCTTGCGGTTCATGTCGCGCGCGACCGACAGGCCCTTCTCGAGCAGCACGCCGCCAACGCCTTTGCTGCGCAGCTCGCCCTTGACGACGATGTTGCGCAGGTACGCCGCGCCGGGCACCGGGCCGTCACGCTCGATGGTGACGTAGCCGAACATGCTCCCGTTCACCTTGCCCACGTGAATGAAGGGCCTGAGCTTCGTGAGCGCCTCGAGGCTCTCTGCCGACGTCTCGCCGCGCACCTTCCACGGGTCTGACGTCGACCGCAGCGCCGCGAGGGCCTGCATGTCTTCGTCAGTCGGCGCCGCGAACTTCGCCTGCTTGATGTCTGCGAGCAGGGCAGTCGTGTCGGTCATCGGCGGGGGCGTAGCTGCTGCGGGGGTCGTCTCCACCTGTTTGCTGGTCATCGCCTCTCCTTCGTACGGAGTGAAGGTCTGGTTTGCCACCCCATCACCTCACTCTTCGGCTCGGCCGGGCTTGATCCTAACCACCTCGGTCAACGGACTGCACAGCACCAAATTTCAAACCGTGTTGATTCGGTCGCACCTTTCCCTCCAGCAGCGCCATCAGCCAGGCGGGGTCGAGCGGGGTGGCTGATCAACCTCGACGGTCGAAATCAGTGACGAAGCGGTGGTTCGACGGCACACTCTTCGACGTGCAACTGAACCACGCCCAGCGCGAGTTGACGGTGAAGATCGTCTACTACGGCCCCGGGTTGTCAGGGAAAACGACCAACCTGCAGATGATTCACCAGCGCACGCAGCCCGACGTGC
>JAEUJR010000204.1 GCA_016793585.1 Archangium sp. | reverse complement strand
CCGCGCTCCGAGATCTTCCGCCAGCTGCAGTCACGCCCGGCCAGGGTGCTCAAGCCCGAAGAGGGCACGCGGCCCCGCTTCTTCATTCTTCCCTGAGGGCGCCATGAACATTCCCTGGAACGACATCATCGATCGTGACGGCCTGAGCCGGGTGCCCGAGTTGCTCCGAGTTCGTCCGTCCGACCCGCCACATCAGGCGCGCGGCAAGCGGCTGCTGCAGGTGCTGGTCGCCACGTTGCTGGCAGGGCTCGTCGCGGGCGGCATCGCGCTCGTGCAGGGCCACCACGTGATGGGCACCACCTCGGAGATCTCGTGGGGCATTCTCATCGCGACCTACGTCTTCCTCGCGGTGTCGAGCACGGGCCTGTGTCTCGTCAGCTCCATCGGCCACGTGTTCGGCTTCAAGCTCTTCGAGCCGCTCGCCAAACGCGCCGTGTTCCTCGCCATCGTCTCGCTGCTGATGGGCTTCGCGGTGATGGCCACCGAGCTCGAGAGCCCGCTCAAGATGGCCCGGTGGATTCTGGTCTCGCCGAACCCCCGCGCGCCCATCTGGTGGATGGGCATGTTCTACGGGATCTACGTGGTGCTGATCGTGGTCGAGCTGTTCTTCCTCTTCAAAGAGGATCACCGGCGCGCGAGCATGGCCGGCCTCGGCAGCGTCTTCGCGGCGGTCGCGGCGTACTCGAACCTGGGCGCGGTCTTCGGCAGCTCGCACGCGAGGCCCTTCTGGTACGGGCCGCTGCTGCCCATCTACTTCATCGCGTCGGCGCTCCTGAGCGGCGCGGCGATTCTGATGCTCGTCGTCACGCTCTCGGACTTCTTCACCAATGATCGACAGCTGAAGGCCGAACACGCGCCGCTGGTCGAGGGGCTGCGAAAGCTGATCGCCCTGTTCCTCATGATCATGGTGCTCATCAGCGTGTGGCGGCTGGTGCTCGGCATCTCGGGTGAGTTCACCGGCAAGTACGAGGTGACGATGGCCGCGCTCACCGGGCCGCTCTTCGTCAGCTTCTGGGGCTTCGAGGTGTTGCTGGGCATCGTGGTGCCGCTGGTGTTGCTGCTCGGCCCCTGGCGGACGTCATGGCGCGCGTCGTCGCTCGCGGCGTTCCTGCTGATGATCAGCTTCTTCGTGATGCGGGTGAACTTCGTCTACCAGGGCCAGATGTTCTCGCTGAAGCCGGTGATCGGGCAGATGGGCGAGCGCTACTCGTACCAGCCGCCGTTCAAGGGAAACCCCGAGGGCTTCCTCGCGTACACGCCGTCGATCGTCGAGGTGCTGATCGTCGCCGGAGCGATCTCGGCCGCGATTCTCTTCTTCACCATCGGGCTGCGGGCCTTGCGGCTTGGGCCGAAGGAGGTCTCCACATGAGCGCGCCAGAGAACAGTGACGCCGGCGTGCCGCCTGCAGAGCCGGAACCGGTCATCGCGGCTGCCGAGCCGGCCGTTGCCGCAGTTGCATCGCCCGAGGCGCCAGCGCCAGCCGTCGCCGCCGAGGTGCCGCAACCGACCCCTGCGCCCGAACACGAGGTCGCGGTCACCGCGAAGCCACAGCCCCAGCCGTACTGGAACTCGTATGTCGCCGGCGTCGCACTGGGCCTCGTGCTGCTTGCGGCCTTCGTCGTGACCGGCCGAGGCCTCGGTGCTTCTGGCGCCGTCACCCGCATGGCCGCGTACAGCCTGCAGAGCCTCGAGGCGTCGGTGAAGGGTGGCACCGCCGCGGCGCAGGACACCATCGCTCGCCGCAACGAGTACACCGGCCAGTACCTGAAGGGGCCGGCCGACCCGCTCGACGACTTCCTCGTCTACATGTTCATCGGCGTGGTGGCGGGCGGCTTCATCTCGGGCGTGCTCTCGCGCCGCGCCAGCTTCGAGATCGCGCGCGGCCCGCACACCACCAACATGCGGCGGCTCGCGTTCGCGGCCCTCGGCGGCTTCATCTCGGCCTACGGCGCCCGCCTCGCGCGTGGCTGCACGTCAGGCCAGGCGCTCACCGGCGGCGCGACGCTCGCGCTTGGCAGCTGGGCCTTCATGTTCGCCGTCTTCGCAGGTGGGTACGCCATCGCGTACTTCGTCAGGAAGGAGTGGCTCTGATGGACCCGATCGCGCCGCTGTCGAAGGTCGGAGAGTGGGGCCCCAACGCCCTCATCATCGCCGCCGGTTTGCTCGGAGTCGGGTTCGGCTTCGTGCTCGAGCGCGCAGGCTTCGGCAACGCGCGCACGCTCGCGGGCCAGTGGTACGGCTACAACTTCGCGGTGCTGCGGGTGATGTTCACCGCCATCGTGGTCGCGATGGTCGGGCTCTTCGGGCTCTGGTACCTCGGCGTCGTCGATCTCTCGGCCGTGTACGTGAACGATACGTTTCTCTGGCCGCAGATCGTCGGCGGGCTGATCTTCGGCGTGGGCTTCGGCGTCGGCCAGTACTGCCCGGGCACCGCAGTCGTCGCCTGCGCCACGGGAAAGATCGACGCCATCACCTTCATGGGCGGCTTCTTCGTCGGGCTCCTCGCGTTCTTCTTCTCGTACGACGCGATCGCGCCGTTCTATTCGAGCTCGAGCATGGGCCGGGTGATGCTGCACGAGTGGCTGGGCGTTCCCGCCGGGGTGGTGGTGCTCGTCGTCGTGATCGTCGCGCTGGGCGCCTTCGGGCTCACCCACGTGATCGATCGACGCTTTGCGCTGAAACGAGGCACGTCATGAAGCTGCCAGGTTCGAAGCGGGCCGTGGTGTTCACGGCAGTGTTGCTCGTCGGTGGCGTCGCGGTCGCGGGCTTGTCGATGCGCGGAGAACCGAAGCGCAAGCTGCACTTTGGAGTCTCGCAGACGCAGCGGCAGCTCGAGCCCCGAGAGCTCGCGTCGTGGATTGTCGAGGGCCGGCGGGACTTCGCCGTCATCGACCTGCGCAACCAACAGGAGTTCGCCAAAGCGCACGTGAAAGACGCGGTGAGCTGCGGGGTCTGTCACGTCGACGCCGAGCAGGGCCGCAAGGCGGTGCAAGAGACGATGTTCGTCGATCTCTCGAAGAAGCTCGTGCTCTACACGGCGAACGGCGACGAGACCGTCGAGCTGCCGAAGCTGCTCGCGAAGAACCCACGCCTCTTCACACTCAAGGGTGGCTGGGCCGGGTGGCAGCGCGAGGTGCTGGCGCCAGTGAGCTTCGAAGGCGTGACCGACCCCGACGTGCTGCACGAGCGGCAATACCGCGAGGCCATTCGCGCCTACTTCTCGGGAGAGCGGCCCTCGAACGCTCCGGCGACGCTCTCCATCGAGCCGATCAAACGGCAGAACGCCCACCAACCTGCAGCGGCGCGCGAAGGCTGCTGAGGCTCAGGGCGGCGCGTAGAGCAGCCGGCCGTAGCCGGGGAAGATCGTCGGGCTCGAGACGCCAGGGCAGGTGCGCAGGCCTCGCGTGCCGGTGTGGACGACCAGGCCGAAGTCCGACACGGCGACCGCGGGGAACTCGGGCGCCCACGTCGCGAGCTGCGGCCGCACGGGCTGACCGTTCTGTTCGCAGCCGGGCAGGGTGTACGCGTCGGGCAGCGCCGCCGTGAGCGTCGCCGTCGTTTCGAGATCGGCCGAGGTCCACGACGCGGGCATGCCGCAGTTCGTCTCGCAGAGGTGGGCGCTGGTGCCGTTGCTCTGCGTCGCGATGGCGACGACCCCGCCGGCGATCGAGGCGGTCGCGAGGCCGTTCTTGCCGTCGTCGACCGCGCCGGCAATCACGCCTGCCCAGCCCGAGCGCATGTCGCAGCCCGTCGTGCATTCCCAGATCGCGAGCCGGCCATCGAACGCCTTCACGTCGACGGGAGCTCCGGGATCGGTCGTGCCCTGGTTGTACGCGAGCGCGAGGCGGCCCTGCGGTGATGCCGAGAGCGCGACCGGGGCGTCTCCGTGGAAGAACAGCGGCGGCGACCGCTGCCAGCTCGCGGGCATCGTGCAGTTGCCGGTGCAGCGCTGGTACCGAAGGCCAGCGGTGAGATCGTCGTAGACGAGGTGCAGCGTCGTGCCGTTGCCTGCGAAGCCGAGCGTCGAGTTCCGGCTGCTCGGCCGCAGATCGATGATCTCGGCCGTCTGCCAGTTGCCTGCCGTGCCGCAGCTCGCGCCACACGTGTTGAGGCACACCACGCGGCTGTTGAAGTCGGTGGTGAGGAACGAGAGCCGCCCTTGCGTGTCCAGCACCAGCGCCGAGCCTTGATCCTCCCAGTCACAGTTCGTCGGCGCGTCGAACTCGGTCTTCGTCCAGTTGCCCGCCACCGTGCAGTTCGCCGCGCAGGTCGCGTACACGTTCTTCGCGGGGCTGTTGGTGCGGGTGTAGACGAGGTGCACGCGGCCATCGGCGCCGACCGCGAGGCGTGGGCTGACGATGAACGTCGCGGTGGGCTCGACGGTGACGAAGCTCCATTGCTGCGCGATGCCGCAGTTCGAGCTGCAGCGCCCATAGACGATGCTGCTCGGCGTCTGCGTTCGGTGTGCGACGTGAAAGACGCCGTCGGCCGTCGCCACGACCTTCGGGTTCAAGACCGTGGCGGGCACGGTGAGCGAACCGGCCATCGGGCCGCTCGAGCCGCCAGCCGACGCGACTCCGCCGCCCATCGTCGAGCCACCACCCGTCGCGAGACCGCCGCCTGTCGCGTTGCCGCCACCGGTTGTCGAGGAGCCACCGCCCGTTCCTGAGAAGCCACCACCCGTGCCCGAGAATCCGCCGCCGACAACCGCCGTTCCGCCGCCCGTTCCAGTGCCGCTCGGCCCAGAGGGACACGCCGACAAGACGAACGCACCGACCGCGAGAAGAAGAGTTCGCATGGGCGCGGAGTGTCGGGGCCAAAGCGTGGGCGCGCAACTCGAAGTGTCGTAGAGAGCCGTCAATGAGAACGCTGCTCGTGTCGATGCTGTTGCTCGTCGGCTGTGGCCCGCAGACGGTCGCGCTCAAATCTGCGGTCTATTCGTTCGAGGGCCTGCGTGGCCGAGAAGGAACACCGTCGGCCACCGTGACGGCCTCGACGCTCGAACTCGACGTGATCACCCGCGAGGTGAAGCTGACCGTCAGCGGGGTCGCGAGAAAATTCAGCCTCGCGCAGACCTCGACGCAGACCAGCGGCCGCCCCACGAACTTCGGCGCCACGCTGCAGGACACGCGAGCGCTCGACGCTCCGAACATTCAGCTCGGAGAGCTGCTCATCGACGCGCCGCTCGTGCGCGCCGACTGCCCCGAAGGCTCAGGCGTCGTGGTGCTCCAGCAGGGCCCGGCGTCGTCGGCTGGTGCAGCGCCCGACTGCTCGGCCGACGTGTTGTGTCTGACGTTCAAGAAGCGCTGATCACGGCACGATGAAGGCCCAGCAGAGCCTCAAGATCTGAACGTCGCTCGCGCGAGGTACCACGAGCTGTTCGGTGAAACGCGCCGGGTCGACTTCCTTCATCGCCGCGAGCTGGGCCTCGAGCTGCTGCACCTCGAGCTGCAGATCCTCCAGCTTCGCTTCGGCGCCGCCCTGCATGCGATGGGACGAGACCGCGCGGCTGGCGGCCGACAACGTGCTGCGCCGGCCACCGAAGAGCCCGAGCACGCCAGCGCCGACATCGAGCCACTTCTGGGCCTTGCGGCTGGTGATCTCGCGATCGACCTGCGCGAGATCGGCGCGGCGCTTCTCGAGCGTGCGCAAGAGGTTCTGCGCGTCTTTCGACACGCCCTGTTTTTCGATCACCCGCGTCGCGAACGCCTCGGCGGTCTCTGTCGGGCCGGAGATCAGCTTCGTGACGGGGTCGACGAGCAGCTTCGAGTCGAGCTTGTTGGGCAGGCGCTCCTTGATGGCGGCCTGCAGCTTGGCGAGCTTCAGGCTCTGCACCCACGACGGCACCGGCCCGAACGTCACGCCCTGCGGCGGCGAGCTCTGAAACGGCACGCCACGCACGGAGAAGGGGGCGTGCTCGAGCAGCTCGCCCGGCGTCAGCGCCTGCTCGGCGGGAAAGGCGAGCTCGTGAATCGTCTCTTCGCTGGCCGCGGTGCCCACCCGATACCGCACACCGAACTTCAGCAGCAGGTACAGCTGCGCGACGCCGCGATCGATCTCGTAGATGGGGCCCAGCTCAGGCTCGAGTCCGAGCAGCGGAGGTGACGCGCTCGCGGCGGAGGTCGTCACGGCTGGAGCCGCCACCGCGGCGACGGCTCCGACCGCCGCGACGGGAGCAACCACGCTCTGCTTCATCGGCGCGGTGATCGCCTTCAGTTGCTCCTCGCTGAAAGGCCCGTGGAGCACCGTCAGCGCATCACGGCTCTTGAACACCGTCGGCTGCGGGCGATGCACCGAGTGCAGCAGGAACTGGCGCGGCTGCAGCTGCGCGATTCGCGCATCGAGCTCGGAAGCGGTCGCGCCGGTCGCCGAAGCCGCCGCAGCCAGAGCGTCGCGAATGCGCGCCTTGTCCTGCTCGGTCTGCAGCCGGCCCACCAGCCACGTGCCGATGTTCGCGAGCCCGCGGTAGTCGAGATCGATCGGGTTCTGCGTCGCGAGCACCACCGACACGCCGAACGCGCGCGCCTGTTTGAGCAGCCCGATCAGCGGCGGCTTCGTGGGCGGGTTCGCCGGGTTCGGTGGGAAGTAGCCGAAGATCTCGTCGATCAGCACGACCGCGCGCAGCGTGTTCGAGCCACCTTGCTTCCGCATCCACCCCTGAACGCGCTCGAGCAGCAAAGCGACGACCGAGACGCGCTCTTCATCGGGCAGATGGGCAACCGAGAAGACCGACAACCGTGGCCGGCCATCGGGCGAGCGCAGCATCGTCGCGGGGTCGAGCGGCTCTCCCGTCTTCCACGCCTGGAACTTCGGCGACGCGATGAGCCCGTTGAGACGAATCATCAGGCCTTGCCGCTCACGCTGGGGAAAGAAGTCATCGAGGGGCAGGGCGCCGACGACTTGAAAAGGTGGCTGGTTCACCTGCCGCACGAGATCGACCAGCGTCGGCGTCGCTCCCTGCTGCCACGCGGTGGTGAGGATCTGAACGAGCAGCAGGTACTCGCGCGACGTGACGGGATCGACCTCGATGCTCAACAGCCCGAGCAGGCTGCGCGCGATGCTGTCGGCGGCGCCGCTCATTCCTTCGGCCGAGAGATCAGCCGGCGGAGCGAGGTTGCCGAGCAGATCGAGCGGAACTCCGACCGTCGACCCTGGCGTGTAGAGCCGGGCCTCGTAGCCAGCGCGCACGGCCGCGTCTTCATCGAGCGAACGGCCAGCCTGGGCGAGCGCGTTGGCGAGCTGACCCGCGGCGGCACCGGCATCGGGCGTCCACTGCGCGAGCGAGGCCGAGTCCATCGGGTCGAAGCGGAGCAGCAGCGTGCCCAGATCGCCTTTGCTGTCGACCGCGATCACCGGAACGCCCTGCGCGAGCAGCTCTTCCACCAACACCACGCAGAGCCCGGTCTTGCCCGAGCCCGTCATGCCCAGCACGAAGCCGTGGGTCGTCAGGGCCTTCGGGTCGAGCTGCAGCGGCATTCCATCGGTCGCGTTCCCAAGCGTCAAGGTCGAGGCCATGCGGCGCGATGTAGCGCAAGCAGCCGTTTCAGAACCGTTCAAACCCGCGGTCGACGGCAGTCGGTGGCGGTCGACTCAGCGTGGCGGTGCGAATAGGTTCCTGCGCTTCCGACGAAGGAGACTCCCATGCAGAAGACGTTGGTGTTCGTGGCCGCGCTCGCGGTCGGTTCGGTGGTCGGGTTCGCGTGTGGCACCCCGGCTCCTGCGAAGTGCTCGGTGGCGTCGTGTGCGGGCTGCTGCGCGAGTGATGGCTCGTGTCAGGCCGGCAACACGGCTTCTGCCTGCGGCACCCAGGGCAATGCGTGCACCGCCTGCTCGGCGGCGCAGACCTGCACCATCGGTGCGTGCATGACGACGACGGGAACGGGCGGTGGCAGCGCGGCCGGAGGTTCTGCAGCCGGTGGCGCGGCCGCTGGTGGGGCGGCGACCGCGGGTGGCTCGTCGGCTGGTGGCGCCGCGGCGGGTGGCCGTGCGGGCGGAGCGGCCGGCGGCGGCTCGGCTGGAGGCAACGTCATGCTCATGTTCGACGCGGGCATGCCTCCCGAAGTGAACATCTCGTTCGCGACGACGTGCGCGGCGAGCCAGCCCTGCGGCGGTGCTCTGCCAGGGCTGTGGCACTACGGCTCGGTCTGCGTGGAAGACGCGATCTTCGCGCGGCTCCAGCAGCTGTGTGGTGGCGCGAACCAGACGCAGATTCTCGATCGCAGCGGCACGGCGCGCGGCGCGGTGTTCTTCAACGCCACGCAGATGGCCCGCTCGGTGAACGGCCGCGTCGACTTCACGCTCACCACGACCAACTCGACCTGCGTGACGGGCTTCATGGGCCTCGGTGGCTGCGCCAACTTGCCTGCGCTGGCCGCGAACGCCGGCGTCATGGGCACCTGTGCGCTCGAGCTTCCCGATGGTGGCGCCTCGGCGTCGACCTGCACCTGCCACCTGCGGTTCCCCTTCAACGATCAGGCGACCGACACGTACACGACGTCGGGCAACGTCATCACCACCGCCGGGAACCGCACCTTCGAGTACTGCGTGCAGGGCAACACGATGACGTACGAAGAGACGACTCCCACGAGCGTGATGAACATCGCGCGCGACCCCGGCGTGTCGACGCTGTCGAAGCAGTAACCCTCGAGGAGACACCCAGTGAGACGCTTTGCCTTTGGACTCCTCGTCGCAGGGTTCGTCACGCCTGCGTTCGCGCAGACCCCGTGCGAGACGCCGCGCATTCGAGACGTGGCGCCGCTGGCCGCCGCCATCAACCTCGACAAAGCGATGGCGCAGTCGTTCCTCAAGACGTCGCAGGCCTGTCAGATGGCCATGAGCGACGGCTGTGATGCGGCCCGGCTCGAGTGCAGCAACCAGCTCGCCTCGACGCTCAAGGCGCAGGTCGGCCTCGATGAAGGCGCGTGGCTGCGAGACATGCTCCTGCCCTACGGCGGCCTCACGTACCCGCCGACCCGCGCGTTCCAGCCTGGCGCCACCGCGATGGACACGGCCTGCAACGGCGACGCGAACCAGCTGATGTCGGCGTCGTCGCGGCGTTCGCTGCAGGCGGCTCGGCGTCAGGCGATTCTCGACGAGTACCCGCGCTACACGCAGTGGGTTCAGGATCAGGCGAAGGCCTGCCGCGATCGTGGCTCGATGGAAGAAGCGCGCCGGGCGCAAGAGCGCGCCGAGGCCGAACGGCTGGCTGCCGTCGCGCTCGCAGCGAAGTCGGCTGAAGAGGCGCGTCAGAAGGCTGCTGCCGAGGCGAAACGAAAGGCCGAAGAAGAGGCGCAGGCGCGCGCCGAGGCGATGAAGTCGGCCGAGCAGAAGCAGAAAGAAGCCCTCGAGCGCGCCGAGAAGGAGCGCAAGGCAGCCGCCGAACGCGCCCAGGAAGAGAAAGAAGAGGCCGCGAAGAAGGCGAAGGAGGAGCGCGAAGCCGCCGAGAAACGCGCGAAGGAAGAGCGCGAGGCCGCCGAGAAGCGCGCGAAGGAGGAGAAGGAAGAAGCGCAGGAGCGCGCCGAGAAGGAGAAGGCGCTCGCCGAGAAGAAGGCCGAGGAGCAGCAGGAGAAGGCCGAGAAGGCGCAGCGCGAGGCGAAGGAAGAGCGCGAGGCCGCCGAGCGCAAAGCGAAGGACGAGCGCGAAGCCGCCGAGCGCAAGGCGAAGGACGAAGCCGAACGCGCGAAGGCCGAGGCTGAACGCAAGGCCCAGGAAGCTGCCGAGCTCGCGGCCGTGAAGGCCCGCGAAGATCGCAAGCTCGCGATGCGCACGCAGAAGGAGAAGCTCACGCAGCAGGCCGACGAGGCCGAGCGTCGCGCCGCCGAGATCGCCGGCATGCAGTTCACCGCCGAGCAGTCGATGCAGGCCGCGCAGCTGAACACCGAGCGCGTGCAGGCCCTGGAGCGCGCGAAGACCCTCCGCGCCCAGGCCGCAGACATCGTGATCAACGACGACGACGAACGATCGCGCGGCTCCCTCGGCCTCATGGGCGGTGGTGGCGCGGCGACGTGGCCGGGAACGACCAGCGCCGCCCTCGGTGGTCAGGCGCTGCTGCACCTCGGCTTCTGGGGCACGGCTCCTTCCGAAGGCATGGCCTCGGGGTTCGAGGTGCGCGTGCTCGGCCGGTTCCTGGCGACGCTCCCGACGACGGCGATGCAGGCCGAAGGCGTCGCGTCGGCGCGCTACTTCTTCGGGCGCATCGGTATCGGCGCTGCGATGGAGGTTCGCTGGAACAAGCCAGTGATGGACGTCGAGACCGTGAACATCGGCTTCGGCCCCACGCTCGGCATCGCCTTCGTCGACAACCCGAAGACGCGCGTCATGCTCAACGCCGCCTGGCTGCCGCTCACGCAGCAGGGCTTCCAGAACGCCTACCGCACCACGGGCGATCTCGAGATCAGCTACGACTTCCTCATCTTCAACATCGCGGGCGGCCTGCAGACCCAACCCGTCAGCCCCACCAGCGGCACCATTCTGGCCTGGTACTTCGGGGCCTTCGCAGGCGTTCGCCTGAAGTGGTGACAGGGTGTTCACTCGAGTGCTCGTCACGCGGTCGTGACGGGAAATCGCCACGGCGAGGGGGGACTTGATTTCGTGACTACACAGTCACTTCATGAGAACGCTCCTCTGTGCCGTGCTGGTGGTGGCCCTCTTCGGCTGCGGGCCCGACTCCGAGCTGATGCTGAACGACAGCTTCGACGAGACGAGCTCGACCGGGAGCGCGCTGACGTACCGCGCCGTGCCTTCTCCCGGCCGGCGCATTCACCTCGCCGAGGTCGATCTCTGTGAACCCGGCATCGAGCTGCGTGCGACGGGCCCCGCCGATGGAACCCGTACGGTCTCGTCGTTCGCCTCGCGGGTTGGCGCGCTCATCGCGATCAACGGCGGCCATTCGTGGAGCGGCGTTCCCGCGATCAGCGCGCACGCCGGCCAGTTCTTCGGCAGCGCCGATCAAGGCGACATTGGCCAGGCCGTCTTCGGGCCCGGGCTCGCCGAGCTCATTCCGCAGAGCGAGAGCTACGTGCCCGCCGCCGGCCATCAGGAGGTGCTCTCAGGCCTGATCACGCTCGTGCATGACGGCCATGTTCAGCGCGCGACGATTCCGAGCACCTCGTACACCTGCTCGGTGCAGCACCCGCGCACGCTGCTGGGCCTCTCGCGCGACAAGCGAAAGCTGTTCATGGTCGTCGTCGATGGGCGCGCTCCCTCGGCGGGCCGCCTCGGAATGACCTGCGACGAAGCCGCTGACTTCATGGTGTCGATGGGCGCGTGGTGGGCGCTCAACCTCGACGGTGGCGGCAGCACCGAGATGGTGGTGGGCGGGCGAATCGTGAACGTGCCCTCCGATGGTCAGGAGCGGCCCGTGCCCACGCATCTCGCGGTCGTGAAAACGCCGGGCGCCCGAGGTCACTGCCCGGTCGCTCCCGTCACGCCAACCCCGACGCCGACCCCGACTCCCACGCCTGCCACCTGCGGCCGTCTCCTGCCCGACGAGTCGCTCGCGCCGAACCAGCACGTGAAGAGCTGCAATGACCGCTTCACCTTCGTGCATCAGGGCGATGGGAACGTGGTGCTCTACGACGGAGCGACGCCGCGCTGGGCCAGCCGCACCAACGGTCGCCCGACGGGAACGCTGGTGATGCAGAGCGATGGAAACCTGGTGCTGTACTCGCCGTCATTCGCGCCGGTGTGGCACACGCGCACGAACGGAAGCGGGGGCGCGCGCCTCTCGGTGCAGGATGACGGCAACGTCGTGCTCCGCGCCTCAGACGGGCGGATCCTCTGGCAGACGCGCACCGCCGTTGCGACGCCGAATCCGACGCCAACACCGACTCCGACTCCGACTCCGACTCCGACGCCAACTCCAACGCCTGCTGCGCCGTGCGGGGTGCTGCCCTCTGACGGAGCGCTCGGTCGCAACGAGTCCGTTCGCTCCTGCGACGGCCGCTTCCTCCTCGCGCATCAGGGTGACGGCAACGTGGTGCTCTACCAATCGGGCACTCCGATCTGGTCGACGAACACCGCTGGCCGGGCGACGAGCGTCTTCGCGATGCAGGCTGACGGAAACCTGGTGCTGTACGCCTCGACTGGCGCCGCACTCTGGAACAGCCGCACGGCAGGTCACCCCGGCGCGAGCCTCTCGGTACAGAACGACGGCAACGTCGTCATCTACGCCGCCAGCCGCCCGCTCTGGCAGACGCGCACCTGTTGCCGGTGACCCGTTTGCGTCGGAGCGCGACGTAGCGATAGGGGAGGGCATGGCCTCCCCGCTCGTTCCGCTCAAGACCTCGGCCAACCGGTTCCCTCACCCCTTCCTGCCGACGTGCCGGGCCGATCTCGACGCGCGCGGGTGGGACGCGGTCGACATCGTCATCGTCTCGGGCGACGCGTACGTCGATCACGCCGCGTTCGGCCCGGTGCTGATCGCCCGCTTTCTCGAGGGGCGTGGCTTTCGCGTCGGCATCATTCCCCAGCCTGACTGGCAGTCGGCCGAAGCGTTCAAGGCGCTCGGCAAGCCACGGCTCTTCTTCGGCGTCGCGGCGGGCAACCTCGACTCGATGTTGAACCGGCTGACCTCGCAGAAGAAGAACCGCAGCGAAGACCAGTACAGCCCTGGAGGCCGCACCGGTTGTCGGCCCGACCGCGCGACGATCGTCTACGCGAACCGCTGTCGTGAGGCGTTCCCCGACGTGCCAATCGTGCTCGGCGGCATCGAGGCCTCACTGCGCCGCATCGCGCACTACGACTACTGGAGCGACACCGTTCGCCGTTCGATCCTGCTCGACGCGAAGGCCGACCTGCTGGTCTTCGGCATGGGCGAGCGGCCGGTCTGGGAGATCGCCCGGCGCCTGCAGGCGGGTGAGCCCATCAAGGCGCTGAAGGACATTCGCGGCACCGCGTACCTGATCAACGACGAAGAGATGAAGGCGCACGAGGCCGACCGCGCGACGAAGGCGGCAGATCGAAAGACGGTCGTGCTCCCGAGCTTCGAAGAGGTCGTCGCCGACAAAGAAGCGTTCGCGCGCATGTCGCGTGACTTCCAGATGGAGACGAACCCGGGCAACGCCCGCGCGATCGCGCAGCGGCACGGCACCCGCGGCGTCTTCTTCAACCCGCCAGCGAAGCCACTCGAAGATGGAGAAGGGAAGGGTGAAGGCTCGGTCGCGATGGACGAGCTGTACGACCTGCCGTTCAACCGCGCGGTGCACCCGATGTACGGCAGCGAAGGTGTGCCTGCCTTCGAGACCGTGAAGCACTCGGTGGTGCTGATGCGCGGCTGCTTCGGCGGCTGCACGTTCTGTTCGATCACCGAGCACGAAGGGCGTGTCATTCAGTCGCGCAGCGAGGCGAGCGTGCTGCGAGAGATTCGCGCGGTGCGCCGCCAGGGTGACTTCCGCGGCACCATCACCGATCTCGGTGGCCCGACCGCCAACATGTACAAGCTCAAGTGCAAGAGCGAGGCGATCGAGTCGAAGTGCCGCAAGCTCTCGTGTGTACACCCGGGCGTCTGCGAGAACCTCTCGACCGATCACGGCCCGCTCGTGCAGTTGATGCAGAACGTGCGGAAAGAAGAGGGCGTGAAGCACGTCTTCATCGCGTCGGGCGTTCGGTACGATCTCGCTGAGCGCAGCCCCGAGTACGTGAAGGAACTCGCCGCGCACCACACGGGCGGCCAGCTGTCGGTGGCTCCGGAACACGTGAGCAAGCGCGTGCTCGACAAGATGAAGAAGCCCGGCATCGAGAGCTACGAGCGCTTTCAGACGATGTTCG
Source organism: Archangium sp. (assembly GCA_016793585.1). The sequence goes on along the minus strand of JAEUJR010000204.1, from coordinate 28,870 downwards.
CGTGCGCGAGCAAAGACGCCGGCAAGGAGCAGTACGACATTCCCTATTTCATCTCGGGTCACCCGGGCTCGACGCTCGAAGACATGGTTGAGCTCGCGCTGTGGCTGAAGAAGAACGGCCGCCGGCCACGCCAGGTGCAGGACTTCATCCCCACGCCGATGTCGATCGCCGCGTGCATGTACTTCACCGGCATCGATCCGCTGAAGATGGAGCCCGTCTTCACCGCCCGCGGCCTCAAAGAGAAGCGGCTGCAGAAGGCGTTGTTGCTCTACTGGAACCCCGAACACTGGGACGACGCGCGCGAGGCGCTGACGCAGGCGGGCCGCAGCGATCTGATCGGCCGAGGCCCTGACGCGCTCGTGCCGCCGGGCAGTGGAGCTCCGCCGTCGACGTTCAAGCAGCGCCAGCAGCGTCGTTAGTCAGCGCGAACACAGTCGGCTTCGATCTCGACGTGCCATTCGGGGCTCGCGAACCCGGCCACCCGAAGGAACGTGCACGCAGGCCGAATGATGGAGAACCGCTCGCCGTGCGCCTCGGCCAGCGCGGGCCAATGCGCATCGTCGCGAAAGTAGACGCGCGTGCGAACGACATCGGAGAGCTCGAAGCCCGCGTCGCGGATCACCTGCTCGATGATCTCGAAGCAACGCCTGGCCTGTTGAAGGGGATCGGTCGACGCCGTCGTCACGCCATCGGGCGAGAGCGGCGCAGTGCCCGAGATGAAGAGGGCGTTTCCGACACGAACGGCACGGGAGCAGCCGATCTTCGGCTCCCAGCTCGACCCCGACGAGAAGCGCTCACGCATGACCGGCCACGTTGCCAGTCACGCCGGGCGCTGTCGCCGAGAGTCAGTCGACGACGATCTGCAGCCCGATGCGATCGGCCATCGCGTTCGAGGTCAGCAGGCGAACCACCGCGCGGGTGTCACCGAGCGAGTCGTACGCCGCGGCGATCACGTCGCCGAGGGTGAGGGTGGTCTTCTCGGTGCGCGCGCGAGCCCGGGTGCGGATTCGTGGCATCGGACGGCGAGCTTGATACTTGGTGCGCTTCGACATGGGTTCTGCCTCCCGCGCACTGACAGAGCAGCCCGCGTGCCACGCGCGATTGCCCCTCGTCATGCGTGGTTACGGTGCGCCACCGTGGTTTGTTTGTGACCCCCCTTCGGCTATGGAGCACGCGTGTTTCGCCGAGCGCTGACGATTTCATTGTTGCTGCTCTGTCTGCCGGCGAACGCCTACGAGAACGCGCGGCGGCAAGAGGTCGACGCGGGCGTTCACGTTCCCGTGCTGACGAAGGCGCCCACGCTCGTAAAGCTTGAGAATGCGAAGTACCCGGCGACCGCCGAGAAGCTGGGGCTCACCGCGAATGTGCGACTGTTGGTGACGATCGGCGCCGACGGAGCCGTTCCCGAAGCGAAGGTGATCGAGCCCGTTGGCAACGGCTTCGACGAAGCCGCGGTCGATGCGCTGCTCCGGTCGACTTTTACCCCCGCTGAGGTCGACTTCACCCCGGCCCCGGTTCAGATCGAGTTCGTCTACAACTTCGTGCTCACCCCGACCCCCGTCGACGCCGGCGCGCCCGAGACGACCGATGGAGGCTACGCCGGGCCGATGTCGCACCTCACGGGCGAGCTGCTTCTGCGTGGCAGCCGGAGCCGGGTGAACGGCGGCACTGTGCGCTGTGTCGAGTACGAAGATCGAGAAGCCGTCGCCAACGACGAAGGCGTGTTCGATCTCGAGGTGCCGCCGGGCCTCTGCACCGTGCGCGCGGTGGGCCCCGAGACCGAGATCTTCAAGACGACCGAGACGCTCGAGCCCGGAGAGACGAAAGAGGTGAAGTTCTACCTCTTCCCCAAAGTCATCGGGTACCAGACTGTCGTTCGCGACAAGCGCGAGAAGAAAGAGGTCGTTCGCCGCACGCTGACCCGCGAAGAGCTGCAGAAGGTGCCCGGCACGTTCGGCGACCCGGTGCGCGTGATTCAGAACTTCCCCGGCGTCGCGCGCGCGCCGTTCATCTCGGGCCAGCTCATCGTTCGTGGCGCCAACCCGAACCAGACGCTCACCTTCTTCGACGGCGTCGAGATTCCACTGCTGTTCCACCTCGCGGGCGGCCCGTCGGTCGTCAACGCCGAGTTCCTCGATCGCGTCGACTTCTACCCCGGCGGCTTCGGAGCCCGGTACGGCCGCGCGGTCGGCGGCGTCGTCGACGTGGCGAGCCGCAAGGGCGCCTCAGACACCTGGCACGGCGTGGCGAAGGTCGACTTCCTCGACGCGAGCGCGTTCGTCGAAGCGCCGATCACGAAGGACGTGTCGATCGCCGCTGCGGCGCGCCGCAGCTACATCGACGTGCTCTTGCCGCTGGTGCTGCCGCAAGACCCTCAGGGCGGGGCGATCACGATTCTGCCCACCTACTGGGACTACCAGGTGCGGCTCGACGTCGGAAAACGCCAGCCCCAGAACACCGATGGGTACTCGACCTTCTCGCTGTTCGCGTTCGGCTCCGACGATCAGCTGAAGGTCGTCGCCACGGGTGGCAACCGCAACGCCGACGTCGCCGTTCAGTTCCGCACGCTCTTCCACCGCGTCATCGGCAACTGGACGTACCGGCGCGGCAACGTGCAGTTCAAGCTCACGCCGTACGGCGGCTACGATCTCGCGTCGGTCAACTTCGGCATCGCCAAGCTGAACGCCGATCGGTGGACAGCCGGCCTCCGCCAGGATCTCGGCGTCGACCTCGGCAAGTTCGTCACGCTGCGCGCGGGCGCCGACATCTTCCAACAGACGCTGGTGGGGCAGGCCGAGCTGCCGGTGATCTCGGGCACGCAGTTCGTCTCGTTCCCCGGCGCAGAGCCGAAGACCGAGGTGCAGCGCATCGGCCGCACGGTGCCGACCTTCGATGGCGCCGTATACGTCGAGGCCGACTTCAAGTTCGGGCCGCTCAGCGTCACGCCGGGCTTGCGCGCCTCGCAGGCCTTCCTCGGTCAAGAGGCTCGCAACGCCTTCGACCCGCGCCTCTGGGTTCGCCTCGAGCCGTGGGACAAGACGTCGATCAAGGGCTCCATCGGCCTCTACACCCAGCCGCCGCAGGCCACCGACATGGAGCCGCCTCCGTTCGGCACGCCCTCACTCACCCACGAGAAGGCGTTTCAGGCGTCGTTCGGTGTCGCGCAGAAGATCACCGACGTGATCAACGTCGACGTCACCGGCTTCTACAACCGCCGCTTCGAGAACGTCGTCTCGCCCGGTCGCCGCGTGGTGAATGAAGACGGCACGGTCACGAACTACCGCTCGTCGAATGACGGCCTGGGTCGCGCGTACGGCGTCGAGGTGCTGCTGCGCCACGAGGTGACGAAGAACTTCTTCGGCTGGCTCGCTTACACGCTCTCGCGCTCGGAAGAGCGGCGCGCCGGCAGCGGCAACGACTACGCCGTCACCAGCTTCGATCAGACCCACATTCTCACGGCCATCGCGAGCTACCGGTTCCCCTACGGCTTCGAGCTGGGCGCGCGCTTCCGCTACGTCACTGGCCGGCCGACGTCGCCGCTCATTCACGACGCCGATTTTCAGCGGCTCGACGCGAACCGGTACTCGAACACCTTCGGCATGTTCCGCTCGGCGCGCGTGGCTGACTTTCACCAGCTCGACATTCGCATCGACAAGTACTTCGTCTTCGAGAAGTGGACGCTCAACCTCTATCTCGACGTTCAGAACGTCTACAACAAGGCCAACGTCGAGGCGACGATCTACGAGTACCGCGGCCGCTACGGCGTCGACGTTCCGGGCATTCCGATTCTGCCGATTCTCGGCGTGAGGGGGCAGCTGTGAAGCGCGCGCTCATCGCTCTCGTCGTCGCGACCGGTTGCACGCAGCCGTTGCCGAGCCCCACGGGCATCGTTGATCTGCGCGTCATTGCGGCCTCGTTCGAGTCGCCCGAGGTGTTGATCTCGCCGTGCGACCCGCGCCTGCTGGTGAGCCTCGGCAGTGGCGGCAGCACCAGCCAGCTCGACCCCGCGCTCGTGCAGCGCCTGCTGGTCGTCGGTCAGCGGCCGCTCACGTACCGCGCGCTCGTCGACGACCCGGCCGGGAACGGCCGTGAGCTCAGCTGGCGCCTGCGGGCGTGCGCGAACCAGGGCGATCGCGAGTGTGACAACACCGACGACTTCGTCGAGCTCACCTCGGGCAAGAGCCCTGCCGGAGAGTGGACCATTCCCCTCGATGGCACCTCGCCCTCGAGGCCGCTGCTCGGCACGGCCTTGTTGCCCGATGGCCAGCCGCTGCTGCTCGAGGCCCTCACGCAGGACAGCTCGCGCGGCCTCGGCGGCATTCGCATTCCCGTGATGCTCGAGGTGAAGGCGCCCGACACCGACGAGCACGTCTTCGCGCAGAAGCTCATGGTGGTTCAGTGCCAGTTCTTCCCCACGATGCGCGAGAACGTCACGCCGGTGCTGCCAGGCATCAAGCTGCGCGGTGAGCCGTGGCCCGAAGACCTGGTGCCCGAGTTCTCGGGCGGCGACTCGGTGCTCATGGAGCCGATGGACTTCAGCGACCTCGAAGAGCCGTACACGGTTCCCAGCCTGCAGCTCACGCCCGTCGCGCTGGTCGAGAGCTGGAAGATCGCCTGGTACACGACGCTCGGAACCATGTCGGCGTTCGAGACCGGTGGAACGAACTTCGACGGCAACACCGACCGCCACCGAAGCCGCTGGCAACCCGACACCACCGTCAAGGAGCCCCGCGACGTCACCTTCCACTTCGTGGTGCGTGATGGCCGTGGTGGCCAGTCGTGGCTGACTCGTCACGCGAAGTGGACGCCCTGACCCGAAGTCGAGGACGCTTGCTCGATGGCCGAGACCGCCTGCCCGTTCTGTGCGTTCTCGCCGATCAAGCGGGGCGCCGAGCGTTGTCCACGCTGCAACCGCAAGTTCGTCGACGACGTTCGTGAAGACAGCGTCGTCACCGCGACGCGGCTCGGTGGGCTCACCGGCGCCGTCACCGCCAGCCCCGTTCCGGTCGCCGTCGCGCTGGTGATCGGCGCGGTCGCCTGGTTCCTGCGGGTGCTCGACGTGTTCGCCTCGCTCAGAGACCCCGTCTTTCTGCTCGCGGTGCCCGCCCTGCTCGTCGCGGGGGCGGCGAGCGTGATGGCGGCCGCAGGGCCCGCGAAACACGCCCCGGCTCTGCTGGGCCTGATGGTGATCGCGGCGACGGGCCTCTGGTGGACTCCGGTTCAGGAGCACAACCTGGCCTTCGTGCTCTTCGGCACGCTCATGCTCGGCTCCACCGTCTCGGAGCCCTCGTCGATCAGGCTCAAGGCCGGCACGTCGCTCGCGGCGATCGTCGCGTTGGCGGGCCTCGGGGCGCTGGCGATCGGGCCGAAGCAGGCGGCGCTCGCGAGCGCCTCGTCGATCGTCGACGAGCGGGTCGGCTTGCGCTGGGAGCTGCCCGCCGGGTGGAAGCAGGTCGACCGCCTCGACGTGCTGCTGCCTCCGAAGGCCTCGGCCCGGCGTGCGGTGATGCTCGCGTCGAACGGCGACACCCTGAGCGCGATGCTGATGCTCGATCGCGCGGGCGGGGCTGGGGTCTGCGACGAGGTGCTGGTTCCCTTCTCAGAGCTCGTGAAGTCGAACGATGAGCCAGGCGGGCCCTTCCCTCGGGGCACCCGCGCGCTCGAAGGCGGTCAGTTCATGGCGGCGTGCGCGCCGTTGTCGAACGGGCCCGTGCTCGCGCTCGTCGTTCACACCACGGGGCCGGCCATGGTGTTGCCCGCGACGCTGCGGGTGTTGGCGACGCAGGCGCTGGTGCTGGCTGATCCCGCCGGGCCTTAGAGCTGGCCGAGGTACGCGGTGAGCTGCGCGCGTTCGGTTTCGTCGAGCGCCGAGAGGTCTCCGTGCGAACGGCCGCCACAGGCAGGGTTGTTGAATCGCTCGTCCATGCTCTTCGCGCAGCCGTTGTGCATGAACGGCGCGCGCCGCGAGACCCCGCGCAGCGACGGCACCTGCCACGCCTCGTCGAGGCCAATCGCCATCGTCGAGTCGTTGGTGAACCGAGCGCCCGAGTGGCACGCGTGGCAGCCGGCCTTCTCGAAGGCGGCACGGCCCTTCGTCATGTCGACGGGCTGGGCGCGGGTGGGCGGCTTCGGCACGGGCAGCTGATCGAGGAACGTGGTGAGCGCTCCGATCTGCGTGGGGTTGGGCATGGCGCCGCCCATGCGCGCGACGAAGGTGTCTCCGACGAGGCTCGTCATGTCGGGCAGGTCGCCCTTCCAGTGAAACGGAGCCGTCTGCGAGATGCCGCCCGCGAGCGCCTGGGTGCGGCGCTGCTTGCCGAAGAACGTCCACACGTGGCCGTCTTCGAGGCCTTCGGGGTGACACGACGCGCAGCTGATGCCGCGCGACGAGGTGTGGAACAGCCGGAAGCCCTGGTCTTCGGTGTCATCGGTGCCCTCGAGATCGATCACCACGTTCACGGGCCGGCTCGCCGTCTGGGGCGGCACGATCACCACGCGCGGAGGGCTGCGGCTGTGCACCAGCAGCCCTGACGAGACGTACGCGACGCCGACTGGCTGGCCGAAGGTGGCTGACGGGCGGCCGAGCATGTCGGGTTCGGGTGGGCGCGCCGCGACGACCCCGCACAGGCCTCCGGCGATCGGCTGGCCCTCGATGGGAATTCGGACGACCGCGGAGTTGCCCGCGCCCACGACGGCGAGCTCGGTGCGATCGGGCGAGACCGCCACGTCGACCGGCAACACCGCGCCGACCTCGAAGGAGGAGATGACGTCTTTCTCGTTGGCGACGGTGATCACCGAGCGCACGACCGACGAGTCACACGGGTTGGTGTAGTAGGGCACCACCACGGGGGCGAGGCCGACCCGAATCGCGTCGATGTCGCCCTGCACCGAGCGCTGGTGCGCGGTCACCGTGACACCGTCTCCGCCGCTCACCGTGCGCCAGGCGACCGAGGGCTCGAACGAAGCGGGCTGGTTGCCCACCGGGGGCAGCGCGATCGACGGCAGCGGCAGGAAGCTGGGCGTCTCGGTGACGTCGATCAGCATCGCCGAGCGAAACGTCGACACGCGGACCTTGCCGTTGCTGACGACCACGTCTCTCAGATCCTGCTCGAAGCGGCGCACCGTCGTGGAGCCCACCGTTGGAATCGTCACCAGCTCGCCCGAGGCGCACGCGACGTGCAGCGCGTTGCGCGACGGGTCCCACGCCAGACCGCGGGGCTCGGGGCAGACCGAGTCGTTTCGAATGAGGCGCGCCGTGGCGACCGAGATGGTGGCGATCTGGCCGGTACCACGCAGCGCGACCCGCACCTGACCGTTCGCGTCTTCGACGCCGCGGGTCGGCTGGCTGCCCGTCGGGAGCCGAACGGTGCCGTGCAACCGGCCGCCCTTCGCGTCGATGACGTAGACGAGGTCACGCTCGGGGTCGCTCACCACCGCGAAGTCACCACCACCAGCCGTCGTCACGGTGCCGCCGAGCAGCGGCACGGTCGCGCGGCGCGCCTTCGAGCCGATGGAGCCGCCACCTCCGCCGCTCACGTCGCCGATGGGGGCCTCGGGCGCGCAGGCCGCCAGCAGGGCCGCTCCGGTCAGGCAGACGGCTCGGAGCGGCGGGGCAACGCGATGGAACGTGGGCATTGGCGGTTTCCGGGGGTGTGAAACGTCGCGGCAAGTATTGGCGCGGGCCTGCGTTCGACACAAGCGTCGGCACCCGCCCGTAGGTATATGTCGCGGCCATGTCAGGCCTCTTCATCACCGACGAGCAGATCGCTCACGCCCGCACGCTCGCCCGCGACATCACCAACCCGATCTTCGACACCATCGCGAAGAACACGACCGTCTCGGTCGAGCGCACCGTCTTGCGGTGGTTCGGCGTCGACGGCGTTGGGAACATGGGCGCGCCACTCGTGAACCTGATGGTCGACCGGCTCAAGGCCGCAGGCGTGCTGAACAAGGGCGCCGCGTACTGGTACGGCCGCGCGCTGCGCATGGGCGCCACCAGCCCGCTCGACGCCGTGGAGCGCCTCACCGCCGCGCCGCTCGAGACGCTCAAGCCGCTCCCGGCCGAAGACGAGGCGAAGCTGCGCGTCGAGGTTCGCGCCGAAGCGCAGGCCATGGTGCAGGAGCTCAAAGATCGCGTCGCTCGCCGCAACGCGCTCAAGAACGAGTTCCCCATGGCGCCGTCGCCACACAAGTACCTGATCGTCGCGACCGGCAACATCTTCGACGACGTCGACCAGGCCCGCGCCGCGGCGCAAGCGGGCGCCGACGTCATCGCGGTGATCCGCTCCACCGCGCAGTCGCTGCTCGACTACGTGCCGCACGGCGCGACGACCGAGGGCTACGGCGGCACCTACGCCACGCAGGAAAACTTCCGCATCATGCGTGAAGCCCTCGACGACGAGTCGAAGCGGCTCAAGCGCTACGTCGAGCTGACGAACTACTCGTCGGGCCTCTGCATGTCCGAGATCGCGTTCTGCGCGGCCTGGGAGCGGCTCGACATGCTGCTGAACGACGCGATGTACGGAATTCTGTTTCGCGACATCAACATGCGGCGCACGTTCATCGATCAGTACTTCTCGCGCCGCATCTGCGCCGAGGCCGGCATCATCATCAACACCGGCGAAGACAACTACATCACCACCGCCGACGCGTACGACGCCGCCCACACCGTCATCGCGAGCCAGTTCATCAACGAGACCTTCGCCCACCGCGCCGGCCTCAAGGACTGGCAGCTGGGCCTTGGCCACTCGTACGAGATCGACCCCTACAAACCCGAGACGCTGCTGCTCGAGCTCTCGCAGGCGATGCTGGTGCGCCGCTGCTTCCCGAACGCGCCGCTCAAGTACATGCCGCCGACGAAGCACAAAGAGACCGACATCTTCTTCAGCCACGCGTACGACGTGATGGCCGATCTCGTCGCCATCTGGACGCGGCAGGGCATTCAGCTGCTCGGCATGATGACCGAGGCGATGCACACGCCGCTGCTGGCCGATCGCTACGTCGCCTTGAAGAGCGCCTCGTACCTGCACCGCGCCGCTCGCGGCATCGACGAGGAGTTCACCGTGCGCGAAGACGGCAAGATCGCCAACCGCGCGCGCTTCGTCTTCGGCAAGGCCATCGAGTTGCTCGAGGAATGCCAGAAGGACGGAATGGTCGCCGCCATCGGCCGCGGCCGCTTCGGTGACGTGAAGCGCGAAGAGACGGGCGGAAAGGGCCTCGACGGCGTGGTGGAGAAGGCGTCGGACTACTTCAACCCGTTCCTCGACATCATGGAGGGCCGCTGATGTTCGCGTTGACGGTCGCGCTGGTGCTGACCCAGGCCGAGCCGCTGGCGAAGCACGACTTCACGGGCGTCTCGATTCGTGCGCCGAAGTCGTGGTCGGTCACCACCGAAGACGAGACGAGCAAGGAGTGGGCGAGCAGCGACGATCGCGCGCAGATGGCATTCTCGGCCTTTCCCGTCGACCCGGTTCGGCCCGCGCGCGCGTGCGTGAAGCAGCTCATCGCTGCGGTGCAGGACAGCGCCGAGCCCGACGCGGGCGTGACTCCGAGCCCCTTCACCAACACGACCATCGGCGGGCAGCCCGCGGCGAAGAAGATCACCACCGACTTCATCGGTGAAGGTGACGCCGACAAGGTCGAGGCCAACAAGGTGACCACCACCACCATCGTCGGCTGCAACGGCAAGACGAAGTGGCTCTTGACGTTCTCGAACCGCACGAACGACGGCGCGAAGTCGGGCGCGCTGCTCAAGCGGGTGGTCGACTCCCTCACGTACGCGAAGTGACGCCATGACGACATCGACGAAAGAGAAGCAGCTCATCAGGGCCTACGGCGATCGCCGTGACGACGGCATCATTCAGCTGTCGTTCACGCTGCCGGTCACCGCGTCAGAGAAGGCGAAGGAGGCCGCCAAGCTGTACTGCCAGAAGCTCGGCCTCACCGACGTGAAGGTCGCCGCCATCGAGCGCGCCGCCGAGCACTACACGTTCTTCGTCGTCTACGCGCGCTCGGGCGTGGTGCTCGACTACAACGAGATCGACACGCCCGAGATCGTCATCAAGAAGAAGAGCTACGACGAGCTCAACGCGTTCATCGAAGAGGAGATCGCCCGCCGCGTCGTCGTCTTCGGCGCCTGCACCGGCACCGACACGCACACCGTCGGCATCGACGCGATCCTCAACATGAAGGGCTTCTCGGGCGACTACGGCCTCGAGCGGTACCCGTGGTTCGAGGCGTTCAACCTGGGCAGCCAGGTGCCCAACGCCGAGCTCATTCGCCGCGCGAAAGAGAAGAACGCCGACGCCATTCTCGTGTCTCAGGTCGTCACGCAGCGCGACGTCCACAAAGAGAACAGCCGCGCCTTCATCGACGAGGCGAAGAAGCAGGGCGTGCACGGCAAGATGACGCTGCTGCTCGGCGGCCCGCGCGTCGATCACAAGCTGGCGCTCGAGCTGGGCTTCGACGCGGGCTTCGGGCCGGGCACCAAGCCCTCCGACGTCGCGAACTTCATCGTGCACCAGGTGCTGCAGCGCATGGGCAAAGAGGCCCAGGGCGCGAACTACGAAGGAGCCCCCACGTGAGCCACGCCCCCGTCGTCATTCGCCTGCGCATGTCGAGCCACGACGCGCACTACGGCGGCAACCTCGTCGACGGCGCGCGCATGCTCGGCCTCTTCGGCGACGTCGCCACCGAGCTGCTCATTCGGCTCGACGGTGACGAGGGCCTCTTCCGCGCGTACGACTCGGTGGAGTTCCTCGCGCCCGTCTACGCCGGTGACTACATCGAGGCCCACGGCGAGATCACCCAGGTCGGCAACACCAGCCGCAAGATGAAGTTCGAGGCGCGCAAGGTGATTCGCGCGGCGCCCGAGATCAACGACTCGGCCGCCGTGATTCTCGAGCCGCCGGTCGTCGTCTGCCGCGCGACCGGCACCTGCGTCACCCCGAAGGACAAACAGCGAGGAGCCGTGAAGTGATCGATCACCTCTCGACGTACACGGTGGCCTTCGAGAAGGCGCAGGCCTTCTACGATCAGACCATGGCGGCGCTGGGCTACGAGCGCACGGCTTCACTGGTGGCGACGTGGGACGCGGAGTTTCCCAACCGCCGCATGTGCGCCTACGGCCCGCCGGGCAAACGCATCGTCTGGCTCATCGAGGTGAAAGAGAAGCCGACGCCGCGGCACGTCGCCTTCGTCGCTCCGAGCCGCAGACACGTGCAGGCCTTCTTCGACACCGCGCTGAAGGCGGGCGGCGTCGACAACGGAGGCCCCGGCGTTCGCGAGCAGTACCACCCGACCTACTTCGGCGCGTTCGTGCTCGACCCCGACGGCAACAACGTCGAAGCCGTCACCCATGGAAAGGACTGATCGATGAAGCCGATGGTCATCACCGCCGCGATGGTGGGCGCCGAGACGACGCGCGAGCAGACGCCGTACCTGCCGATCAGCGCCGAAGAGATCGCCGAAGACGCCGCGAAGTGTCGTGAAGCGGGCGCCGCCATGGTGCACCTGCACGTGCGCACGCCCGATGGAAAACCGAGCCAGGACACGGAGCTCTTCCGCGCGGCCATTCGGGCCATTCGTGCGAAGTGCGACATTCTCGTGCAGGTCTCGACGGGCGGCGCCGTCGGCATGAGCGTCGACGAGCGCTGCGGTGGCCTCAAGCTGACGGGCGCCGATCGCCCCGACATGGCGACGCTCACCACCGGTACCGTGAACTTCGGCCCCGACGTGTTCTGGAACCCGCGGCCCCTCGTGCGCGACATCGCTACGCGCATCAAGCAGTTGGGGCTCAAGCCCGAGATCGAGTGCTTCGACGTCGGAATGATCGACGAGGCGCGCGCGCTCGCGAAAGAAGGCTTCGTTGATCTGCCCGCGCACTTCGACTTCGTGCTCGGCGTCGGCGGCGCGCTGTCTGCCGATGAACGCGCGCTCGACTTCATGCGCAGCTACCTGCCTGCCGACTCCACGTGGACCTGCGCCGCCGTGGGCCGCCACCAGCTGCCCTTCGTCGAGCTCGTCGCCGAGCGGGGCGGGAACTCCCGCGTCGGCCTCGAAGACAACATCTACCTCTCGAAGGGGGTGCTCGCGAAGGGCAACTTCGAGCTGGTCGCCGATGCCGCGAAGCGCGCGAAGGCGAAGGGCAGGCAGCTCGCGACGCCCCAGCAGGCCCGCGAGCTGCTCCGCCTCGGGTGAGCGTCAGCCCGCGACGAACTGCGCCTGCAGCTCGATGTGCACCTCTTCGCCGACGAGCACGCCGCCGGCCTCGAGCGCCTGGTTCCAGTTGAGCCCGAAGTCCTTCCGGTTGATCACGGTGTTGCCCTCGAAGGCCCACCGCTGGTTGCCCCAGGGATCTTTCGCCTTGCCCAGCGACGTCACGTCGAAGGTCACGTCCTTCGTGGTGCCGCGAATGGTGAGCGCGCCCGTCAGCTTGCCGCCCGAGAACGTCTTCGAGACGAAGGCCATCGTCGGGTGGTGCTCGGCGTCGAAGAAGTCGGCCGACTTCAGGTGGCCGTCACGCTTCTCTTCGCGCGTGTCGATGCTGCCGACCTGCACCTCGGCCTGGAACTTCGCGGTCGACAGATCGTCTCCGTCGATCGCCATCTGGCCCTTCCACTGCTTGAACTGCCCGCGCACCTTCGTGACCATCAGGTGCCGAACCCAGAAGCCGGCCTCGGAGTGAGAGGTGTCGATGTTCCACGTTGCCATGTGTGTTCTCCAGTTGGGGTTGCTGCTCGGGGCCTGAGCACACGCCGGGCCAGCCCAGCTCAGAGGGGAGCCGACCCCTCCGCTCGTTTCGAGGCTCTCAAAACGAGGCGATTGCCTCTCAGGAAGACCGATTGCCCCACGCGCGGCTGTCGTGGGAGATCCCCGCTCCGTGCGGTCTCTCTCCCTCTCGCTCCTGTGCTTCGCCTGCGGAGTGACCGACCCCCAGACGTTGCGGCCGGTGGCGCGGGTCGAAGGCTCGGTCTCGGTACCCGAAGGGTTGACCGGAGACGCCTGGCTCTTTCTCTACCGGCCCACCGAGGGCCCGCCTGGAGAGCCTGCGTTTCCCGTCTTCGTCACGGGCGTGAGCGCCCAGCGGCTGGCTTCGACGGGCCGGTACGTGTTCGGTGAGGTGTCGGCGAACCCGTGGCGGTTGTGGGGCTTCTTCGACGTCGATCAGAACTTCCGCGCCGACATCGACGTGCTCGCGCAGCCTACTGCAGGCGATCGCACGGGGCAGGGCGTCGAGTTCAACCTGCAGCCTGGCCGCCCTCACGTGCTCGACTACCCGATCGCCGAGCGCGTGCCCTTCGAGCCGCCCGCGTTCCACGTCGAGAACGCCGAGGGAAACACCTTCGCCCTCGACACCACCGATGGCGTGGCCCTCACCACCGTGAACCTCGTCGCCGATGCCCTCGGCCAGCTCGACCCCGCCAGGACCGGGTTCGTGATCGGCCTGCGAGACGACGACGGCGATGGCCGCGCTGATGACGTCGACGGCGATCGGGTGCCCGATCTCACCTTCACCGCGTTGCTTCGGTGGTTGCCGAGGCCGGGCCAGCACGCCGAAGACTCCGACGTGGTGGTGCCCCTCGTGCTCAACCCCGCGCCCTTCCTCAGTCAGCTTGGGGGCGATGTGCGACAGCGGCTCCTCATCGATCGGCTTTCGCTCACGGTGCTCCCGCAAGCGCAGGAGGTGCTGCGGCGCAACGGCAGACGTGAGCTGCGTACCTTCGGGCGGCCTCCGGTCGGCGAGTACGAGCTGATCGTGCTCGGGGGAAATGGCCAGTTCTGGCGCCTGCCAAACCAGCTGGGCCCCTCCGTTCAGAGTCAGGCGTTGCGCTTCCGCTTCGAGCGGGCGGCTCCCTGACGTACAGTCTTCCTCCCCTCGAATGAACGCGTCTCCGGAATCCGATTCGGTCATCGCGAACCCGCTGAGGGCAAGCGGGCTGATCGACACCGAGGGCCTCGAGCAGGGCCGCGCCTATGTGAAGGAGCACGGTGGGCTGCTCTCTGATGCGCTGCTGCGGCTGAACCTGGTGAAGGAGGGCGACTTCCTGCGCATCTTCGCCGAGCTCTACAGCACGCGCTTCGTGAAGTCCGACAAGCTCAAGACCCTGCGGCTCGACGAGGTGCTGCTCGAGCGCGTGGGCGTGCGCAGCGCCGAGCGGCTGCGCATGTGCCCCATTCGCTGGGACGAGAGCGCCGGAGAGCTGCACGTCGTCGCCGCGGTGCCGCTGTCGTCGAACCTCGAGCCCGAGCTGCGCCAGTCGGTCGGTGCGCGCATCGTCACCGTCTATGTCGCCACCGCGGGCTCGGTGGCCGCCCTCATTCGCAAGACGTACTACCGCGACGAATCGGCCTTCGCGCAGATGACGGCCAACGGCGCCGGCCCGTCGTTGCCGAACAAGGCCTACGAGACGATGGACGAGGAGCTCGGCCGCGAGAAGACGATGTCGTCGGCCTCGCTCACGCCGAGCGACACGACGGGCGTGAACGAAGAGATCGAGGTGCCCCCGCCGTCGTCGACCGAAGGCAAGACGGTGATGGTGAACGTCAACGCGCTCGCCGACACCGCGACGATCGCCACCCTGCGCCGCGAGAACGCCCGTTACCGCATCGCGCAGGAGTTCCACCGGCGCGTCACACTCGAGCGCAACCTCGAGGCGATGGTCGATCGCATTCTCTCGGTGCTCTTCGAGTTGATGCCGGCCGAAGGCGCGGCGATCTGGCTCACCACCGGCCAGTTCGCCTCGAAGTCGAAAGACGGCTCACGCCAGGTGCAGGTGCCGCGCGCGGTCTATGAGCAGGCGATCAACTCCGAGAAGGGGCTGCTCACCCACAACGCCCTCGTCGACGAGCGCTTCGATCGCTCGGCCTCGGTGATGGTGCGCGGCATTCAGAGCTGCATGGCGGTGCCGCTGCGCACGCGAAACGGCGCGGTCGGCGTGTTGTACGTCGAGTCGATCAGCATGTCGGCGGCGTTCAGCGACGACGATCTGCCGCTGCTCGACTCCATCGGCTCGCAGGCCGCCATTCTGCTCGACAACGCGGCGCTGCTCGCGAAGGTACGTCAGGAGGTCGAGCGCCGCGCCCAACTCTCCCGGTTCCTCTCGGCAGCCGCCGTCGACGAGGTGCTCTCGGGCCGCCTCAACCTGAAGATGGAGGGCGCGGCAGCCGAGGTGACGGTGCTCTTCGCCGACTTGCGCGGCTTCACCACGCTCTCGGCGGCCATGAAGCCCGAAGAGGTCGTTCGCTTCTTGAACCAGTTCTTCCAGGAGGCCGTCGACGCCATCGAGCGCAACCACGGTACCGTCGACAAGTTCATCGGAGACTGCGTCATGGCGCTGTGGGGCGCGCCGCTGCCCAAAGAGGGCGACGCCCGCAACGCCTGCCGCGCGGCGCTCGAGCTGATCGAGCGCGCTTCGCGGATTCGGGTCGGCGGCAAACAGCTGGAGATCGGCGTGGGCGTTCACACCGGCCCGGCCGTCGTCGGCGCCCTCGGGTCGAAGCAGCGCATGGACTACACGGCCATCGGCGCTACCGTGAACCTCTCGGCCCGCCTCTGCGGCATCGCGCGCGAGAACGAGGTGCTGGTGACTTCCGACACACTGATGCGCGCAGGCCCCGGCGTGATCACCGAAGCGGGTGAGGCAGTGATCCTCAAAGGGCTCGACACCCCAATCGTTCCCTACACGCTCAAGACCGTGTCCCAGCCCCTGCAGCTGAACCAGATCTCCAGAGGAAGCGGGCCCTTGAGCACCCAGCCCGGGGTGCCGGGCCCCTTCTCGAAGCCCCGCAGCAAGTAGGGCGCAACAATCGCCGTTCGCGGTGATCGATTCTTGCTGGTGGCGAACACGAACCTTCGGCCGGCAGGAGCGGGAGCCTTCGTGCGTCACTGGGTGCCATGGGTCATTGCGGTCGTGTCGAGCTGTACGCCGGTCTTGCCGGTCGAGGTCGAGCCCGTCGTGCAGACGCCGGCCATCGAGAGCCCGCCCCTGACGCAGATCGTCAGCGCTCCGCCTGAACCCGTCGTCGATGCGGGGGTGCTGATCGAGCTCGGCGAGGCGCCCAGCTTCGAGGCGCGCACCTGGTTCTTGTCGATCGATCGGGAGCCCTTCACCCTGACGTTGCCTGCCACCCCCACCGAGGCGGGCGCCTTGTCTGACGCCTCGCAGCGGGTCGAGCCGGTCACCGACGTCGCGGGGCCCGACGCGCAGGGCGGGTTGCGGTTTCGCACGGTGCGGCACGGCGCGACGGCGTGGTTCGACGTGCGGGTGGTGTCAGGCGTGCTCGCCGGCCGCTGGGCCCACAGCGACTCGGCGCCGACCGATGCTTCGCTCTTCACGGGGCACGTGACGGGGTGGAACCTGGGGGCCTTCGAGCGCGTGCCTGCGCGGGTGTACCGGCTGCAGACCGAGGGGGGCGAGCTGATCACCCTTCGCCTCGACGGCCTCTTCGACGAGGGCACCCCGGTTGGCCGGTGGAAGCGCTACGGCACGGTGCTCAACGGCTGGCGCGACGAGTCAGACGAGTTCGAGCTCGAGATCACCTCGTGGCAACCGCCGACGATCGGCTTTCGCATCATCGGCGATCGGCTCGAGCGCACCTGCGAAGCGATGCTCGGCGCGTCGTCGGTGAGCGGCAGCTGCGTCTCGGGGCTGGGCCGCGAGACCTTCGTGGGCGCGCGCACCGAGGTGCTCACCTTCGGCCTGCACGCCAGGTCGGCCGAGGCCCGCGCGACCTGGCAGGCGAGCACACGCAAGGCGATCGAGCTGCTGGCGATGGGGAGCACGCCCAGGGCGAGCGAGGTGTCGGTGGTATCGGCGGGCGCCGCGTTGCCGCCGTTGCCAGTGCTCACCTGTCTTTCGCAGCGCGACGACGAGCTGGCGCAGCACCCGGCGAACTACACGCGGCAAGAGCTCGAGCTCACGGCCCGCTACGTCAACGCGGCGGGCGTCGAGCACCTGCGCCGCCTTCACGGCTGGCTGCTCATTCCCACCGGGCCCATGCCCGAGGGCGGCTTCCCTGCGGTGGTGTCGCTCAACGGCCACAGCGGCAGCGCGCGCATGATGACCGACCCCGACAGCGACATGTTCTGGTACGGCGAGTCGTTCGCCCGCCGCGGCTCCGTCGTCTTCGCGGTCGACGTCTCGCACCGGCCGCTGAGCGATCGGGGGCTGCTCTACACCGACTACCTGGCCGGAGACGCGCCCGGCGATGGCAACGGCCCTCACCCCGCGATCCGCTTCGCGGGCCTCGACAGCGACTGGGAAGAAGATGGTGAGCGCGCGGCTGACGCGATGAGCGCGCGGCGGCTGCTCGCGGGGCAGCCCTTCGTCGACGCGGCCCACATCGGCGTGATGGGCCTGTCGCTGGGCGGCGAAGCGACGCTGTGGGCCGCGGCCGTCGACCCGGAGTTCCGGTTCGCGATCGCCGCCGGGTTCTCGCCCGACACCGACGTCTTCCGCATCAGCGGAAACCACCCGTGCTTCGGCTGGCAGCACGCCGACTCGACGCAGTACCTCACCAGCTCCGATCTGCACGCCCTCATCGCCCCGCGTGCCCTGGTCGTCGAGACGGGCGCGCGTGACTGGGTGTTTTCGGCGACGAGCACGCCCTTCGCGCAGGCCCTTCAGGTGACGCGCCGCAGCCGCGAGGCCTGGGCGCCGGAGCAGGGCGCCGGCTTTCTGCACTACCTGCACGACGACTTTCATCACTTTCACGTGGGGGGCGTGACGAGCTGCGGGGCGGGCGTTGCCACGGGCGTCACCACGCCGCTGCTGTCGGAGCCCACGCCGCAGGCCCTCGTCTCGTGGCAGACCAGCTCGGCCACGCAGGTGGTGGCGTCAGACCTCTTTGGCTGGTTGCCGGCCACACCGTGACGACTGCGTTGACTTGAGGGCCTGATGAGAGAGGCTGCGCGCCGCCTCTCTTCTCCCAGGAGTCAACCCATGCGGAAGCTGCTCATCGCGTCGATGCTGTTCGCCTTCACCGGCTGTGGTGGCGTCAGCCCCGAGGTCTATGCCGTCGTCGTCGACTTCTTCACGCTGCCCGACAGCTGCTACCTGAACAACGCGCAGCCCAGCAACGTGACGACGAACAACGCTCCCTCGCTCCTCAACATTCAGGTGTGGGACGGCCCCGATCAGACGGCGGTGCTCGAGCTCGAGAGCGGCCTGCGCACCATCGACATGGGCGACGCGCCGACGATCACGCTGACCGGCCTCATGAAGGGCAAGCGCGGCACGGGCGGGTGGATCTTCTCGAGCCAGACGGTCGCGAAGTCGACGCAGATCGGCCGCACGCTGACCGACGACACCAAGCTCGAACTCGCCTTCGAGCGCGGCAACACCTTCAAGGGCACGGCGGCCCTCAGCTCGACCCGCACCTGCGCCGGCAGCACCTGCACGGGCACCCAGCCGTCGTGCTCGGCGACGACGCCCGTCTCGGGCACGCGCATCGAGGTGAAGTACGAGCGCGCTCCCTGACGAGAACCGCGACGAGCGGGCCGCTGGAGATCAGCCAGCGCGCTTCTTCTCGAGGGCGACGATGCGCGCCTCGTGGTTCGCGACCTGCGTGCGGAGCTTCCGGTCCTCCACCAGCACCTTGCTCAGGTCGGTGATGGCCGTCGCAACCGTGACCAGCTCGGTCGAGAGCCGCACCTCGGTTTCGATCTGACGACGTTCGAGGCGCTCGAGTCGTTCGTTGGTCTGGTCGAGCCGTTCGTTGGTCTGGTCGAGCCGTTCGTTGGTCTGGTCGAGGCGGCTCGAGAGATCGCTCCGAGTGGCTTTGAGCTCGTCGCGAATCTGACCGAGGATCTTCACGGTGAGTTCGTTCATCCGGCGAGCAGTAGCAGAGCGGGCTGACATGGCTTGGCGAGCCTACACATCGGGTGCACGCGTGTCAGGGGCGTGAGGTAAGGAGTCCGGCTCGCGATGGACTCTGCTCCCACCACGCCGGCCGCTGCGCCTCCTCCTGAGATCGTCGACGTCGCCACCCTGACGCCGATGATGAAGCAGTACCTCGAGGTGAAGGCCCAGCACCCGGGCGCGTTGTTGTTCTTCCGCCTCGGCGACTTCTACGAGCTCTTCTTCGAAGACGCGGTGAAGGCCGCCGAGCTGCTGCAGATCACGCTCACCTCACGCGCGAAGGGGCTCGATCGGGTGCCGATGGCCGGCGTGCCGTACCACGCAGCGAAGCGGTACATCGCGCGGCTGATCGAGGCGGGCCAGAAGGTCGCGGTCTGCGAGCAGCTCGAGCCGCCGGGCAAGGGCATCGTCAAACGCGAGGTCGTGCGGGTGATCACCCCCGGCATGGTGCTCGACGACGACGTGCTCGAAGCGCGAGAGAACAACTTTCTCGCGGCGCTGAACCCTGCCGAGGCTGACGAGGCGTGGGGCGCGGCGCTGCTCGACGCCAGCACCGGCGAGTTCTTCGCGCTCCAGCCGGGCCCACTCGAGGCGCTCCTCGACGAACTCTCTCGCGCGGCCCCGAAGGAGCTGCTCGTTCCCGAGGGGTTTGGCGAGGCCGAGCTCGAGCGGGTGCTCGGCCACTTCTCGCGGCGGCCCACGGTGGCCACACTCCCAAAGGACGCGTTCGAGCAGAAGCGCGCGCGCGCGTCGCTGTCGACGCACTTTCAGGTGAAGTCGCTCGACGGCTTCGGCCTGGCTGATTCGTCGGCGTCGGTCGGGGCTGCTGGAGCCGCGCTCCGCTACCTGAAAGAGACGCAGAAGAGCCAGGCGGGCCACGTCGATCGCCTCACGGTGTCGACCCGTGGCGGCGCGCTGATCATCGACGAGGCGTCACGAGCGAACCTCGAGCTGCTGCGCACGCTGAAGGACAACTCGCGCGCGGGCTCGCTCGTCGGCGTCATCGATCGATCGGTCACGCCGCTGGGGGCGCGCCGAATCGCCCGGTGGCTCACCGCGCCGCTCGCCGACGTCGAGGCCATCAAGGCTCGTCATGATGCGGTGCAGGCGTTGGTCGAGAGCGCGTCGTTTCGCGAGACGCTCGTCGAGGCGCTCAAGCAGGTGGCCGACGTCGAGCGCCTGTGTGGAAGGCTCTCGCTCTCGTCGGGAGGGCCGCGCGACCTGAAGGCGATGGCGCGGTCGCTCGAGGTGCTGCCGGGGGTGGCGAAGGTCGTCGCGACCGGCAAGGCCGCGCTGCTGAAGGCGCTCTCGGGCCCGCTCGATCACGCTGACGTGCGGGCGTTGTCGGGTGTGTTGTCGAAGGCGCTCGTGGAGGATCCTCCCGCGGTCGTCGGCGACGGCGGCTTCATCGCGAAGGGGTACCACGCGCAGCTCGACGAGTACGCGGAGCTCGCCTCGACGGGGAAGGACTACCTCGCGAAGCTCGAAGCGCGGGAGCGCGAAGCCACCGGCATCGGGTCGCTGAAGGTTCGATACAACCGGGTGTTCGGGTACTACCTCGAGGTCACCAAGTCGAACCTGCACCTCGTGCCGAAGGAGTGGATTCGCAAGCAGACCACCGTCGGCGGCGAGCGCTACGTCACCGAAGAGCTCAAGACCTACGAAGAGAAGGTGCTCACGGCCGACGAGAAGCGGGTCGCCATCGAGCTCGAGCTCTTCGAGGCGCTGCGCAAGCAGGTGGTGGCGTGTGCAGGGCCGCTCCGCGCGGCGGCAGAGGCCGTGTCGACGCTCGACGCCCTCGTGTCCTTCGCGCGCGTTGCAGTCGAGAACAACTACGTGCGGCCCGAGATCGACGAGTCGGCCGTGCTCGAGATCACCGGCGGTCGGCACCCGGTCGTCGAGAAGGCGCTCAAAGAAGACTCCTTCGTGCCGAACGACGTGCTGGTGAACCGGCAGGATCGTCAGGTGCTGATCATCACCGGCCCGAACATGGCGGGAAAGAGCACCGTCATGCGGCAGGCGGCGCTGGCGGTGGTGATGGGCCAGGCCGGCAGCTTCGTGGCCGCGAAGAAGGCGCGCATCGGGCTGTGTGATCGCGTCTTCACGCGCGTGGGCGCCTCCGACAACCTCGCGAAGGGCCAGTCGACGTTCATGGTCGAGATGACCGAGACCGCGAACATCCTCCACCACGCCACGCGGAAGAGCCTGGTCGTGCTCGACGAGATCGGGCGTGGCACCAGCACGTTCGACGGCTTGTCGATCGCGTGGGCCGTCGCCGAGCACCTGCACGATCGCGTCGGCGCGAGAACGCTCTTCGCGACGCACTACCATGAGCTCACCGACCTCGGCCGCGAGAAGGCGCGGGTGAAGAACTGCTCCATCGCCGTTCGGGAGGACCAGGGTCGGGTGATCTTCCTGCGCAAGCTGGTCGATGGCGCTGCGAGTCGCTCGTACGGCATCGAAGTGGCGCGCCTGGCCGGGTTACCGCCTGAAGTGCTCGCCCGGGCGCGAGAGCTGCTCGCCAACCTCGAGGCGGGGGAATTCGACGAGACCGGCCGGCCCCGCCTCGCCCGTCGCGCGACCGCTGCCACGAAAGAGAAGGAGCCGAAGTCGGCGCCCGTCGACAAGAGCCAGATCAGCCTGTTCGGTGGTGGGCCGAAGCCGCCCGAGCGCCCCAACGCCGAAGCCGTGCTCGCAGCCCTCGAGTCGTTCAGCGTCGACACCACGACGCCGCTCGAGGCGCTCACCGCCATCGCACGGTGGAAGGCGTCACTCAAAGGCCCCTGAAACGGGGGGCCGATCGCTCCCGGGCCGTCTGCAGTGAAGCGGAGCGTGTCGCCAGGCTCACCAGGCCCGTCTGGTTCCTCCTGCGGCGGGTGCGCTGCGGGTACTCGTCACGGCTTCGCGTCCCAGATGAAGCCCTCGATCCGGTGTCCGCCTGTGGTTCGAGCCGGCACGCCGTGGGCGATAGCGCGGCACGGGCCACCCATCGTTCCGGCCGCACTGAGCGCGGCCACGATGGCCTGCAGATCGTCGTGTGATCGCACCTGGAACGGCGGCAATCGGTACGCGCGGCGGAGCTCTCTCACGAACGGCGCGAGCGTGGGCTTCTTCCCTTTTCCGGGAAGTGGCGTGAGTCCGCTCGCGCGCCACGTCGAGGTGGGGAAGCACTCCATGACCTGGAGCCCGCGACGTCTGTCGCCTTCGAACAGGGTCGCGCCGTGGGTGTGAAGGAGTTCATCGAAGACGGCGATGCAGAACTCAATCCACCCGAGCTGGGTCGATGGATACGCGCGCGGATGAACGCCGGTCTTGCCTTGTGTCTTGCACAGCCACTCGCAGCGTCGCCCGACGCCTGGCTCGCTCGATGGGGTGAGTGGATCTCGCCAGCCCTGAGGTCCATCGAGGGCAACCGCGGCGACCTCGTTGGTCGCGCAGAAGTCGTGAATCGAGACGGCGAGCGCCGAGGGCGAGAGCGCCGTCCGTGGCCAGACGACCGCCGGAGCGGTGACCGAGATGAACCGGTCGGTGTCGAACTCGATCATCGCGCTGCCGTTGTCGCGCCAGGTCGCGCTTGCCAGGTCGATTCCAAGAACCCGCATGGGCCGAAGCGTAACGCTGGAGCCCGCCGGCGCCTTCTGAGCAGACTGAAGACCGTGCAGCTCGCCATTCCGCATGCGCCCAGACCTGTTTCGCTCCGGCAGGTGCCTGGCGCGGTTCGTCGGGTCTCGATCGTCGCCGCTGCGTGCGTGGCTGGTGTGGTGATCGTCGGGCTGGCAGCGCAGGTCTCGGTGCGCTGGGTGACCGAGGAGGCGCGCTACATCGCGGGCGCCGACGTCATTTCGGGCTCGGTCGTACGCGTCGACCGGTCGAAGGCCGATCGCAGCACGTGGCCCGTGGCAGTCATCTACGCCTTCGGGAGCACCCAGCAGTCGGCCACCGTCGAGGTCGAAGCGGCCCGTGCGGAGCGATTGGGAAAGGGGGCGTCGATCGAGCTGCTGGTTCGGCCCGACGCGCCCGGCATCGCACGAGAGAAGGCCACCATCGAGGCGCAGGCGGGCAGGGGGTCGTTCGTGCTCCCGGTGCTGGGCATCGCCATCGTCGCGGCGCTGCTGGTGCTGGTGCGTGAACTCCAGCGGGCGATGCGGCGTGAGGTCGAGCCGCTTCGAACGGGATTGCTCGTGTGGCTCACACCAGACTCACCGCTGCCCGAGATCGCGGGGCCGTTTTCGTTTTCTGCGCACTACTTCCGAGATGACGTGAAGAAGCCAGTGGTGGCGCGCGCCGATGGGCGACGCCGACCGGTGAAGAACGGCGAGAAGGTGTTGGCGGCGGTGGCTCCGCGCGAGCCGACGTGGGTGCGCGTGGTGGACGAAGAAGTGGCCACATCGTTGGGCTGGTATCGGTGAACCTGCGGCAACGTGACGCAGCGGGAGCGCCGGCCCCTCGGAGTACTCCGCGCGCCCATGAATCTTCGACGAAGCATGGTGGCGATCGTGGCAGCAGGACTCGTGGCGTGCGGTGCGGCCTCGACTTCGAGTGATGCGGGGCATGATCACGGCGGTGGATCGGCTGCGGGCGGGAGCGCGGCCGGTGGCAGCGCGGCTGGTGGCAGCGCGGCTGGTGGCAGCGCGGCTGGTGGCGGCGCGGCTGGTGGCAGCGCGGCTGGTGGCAGCGCGGCTGGTGGCAGCGCGGGCGGCTCCGCGTGCAAGGCTTCGGGCGTCGCATGCACTTCGCCTGGTGAGTGCTGCTCCAGTCAGTGTCACGCGCACGGCGCCGGCAACGAGTGCCACTGACTGCGAACGGCGGTGCGGCGCCTCAAGATCGGTCGAGCCAGAACAGGCGGACGTCTCGATTCGCTGAGCGTTCACTCCGGTCGATGAGGGCGGGCAGGTAGCAGCACAGTCGTTCATCGAGCTGTCGGGCGGGCCTGCACCCGAAGCAGGAGCAACGCCTCCCCATCGCGATTCTTGGCTGGGCGCCGGCAGAGCGACGTTGCAGGGCACCGGCAGGACGTTCCCGGGCACCGGCAGGACGTTTCCGGGTACCGGCAGGACGTTCCCGGGCACCGGCAGGACGTTCCCGGGCACCGGCAGGACGTTCCCTGGCGCCGACAGGACGTTTCCGGGCACCGATAGGACGTTCCCGGGCACCGGCAGGACGTTCCCGGGCACCGACAGGACGTTCCCGGGCACCGACAGGACGTTTCCGGGCACCGACAGGACGTTTCCGGGCACCGACAGGACGTTTCCGGGTGCCGATAGGGACGTTTCCGGGTGCCGATAGGGACGTTTCCTGCCGCCAGCGGTCACTGTTCGGAACTTCGTGCCAGAATCGTCCGAATGTGGACAATCCGCACTGTCGCAAGCGAACTGAAGGTCTCACCCCGCACCCTTCGGCGCATCTGGAAGCAGAGCGGGTTGCCGCCGCTGCCGCGTACCCGCATCTCGCTCGATCAGCGGGCGCTCGTGGTCGCGGCGATGAAGCTCCGCGACCAGGGAATCTCGTTCGCGGAGTTCAACGCACGACGCGAGGGGCTGACGCGTGCCCAGCTCTTCAAGATTGCCGGTATCGAGATGCCCGACGACCTGCTCGCCACGCAGGCGCCAGCTCCAGCCACAAACGAGCCGAACCCAGCGAGCCGCACCGACGGCCAGGTCCAGCCCGCGGGGCAGGTGGGGCCTGTCGCACCGCCGCAGCCGCCGACTCCAGGAGCCCGGGTGTGGCTCCGCGTGCCGATCAGCGACGGCGTCGAGCTTCACGTTGCCATGGGGGCGGTCGAGCCCCGCACGCTCGAGACCATCATGACAGCGCTGCGACCGATCACTGCGGGTTGAGCCGCTACCGTCAGTCGCTGCAGCAGAGCACGCCGCCCTTGTCCGAGTTGCCGATCGCGTTGCCGTCGTACTGGCAGCTCGAGCTCGGGCAGCCCGACTTGGTGACGATCGCGCCCTCGGCCAGGTGGCTCATCGTTCCACCGACACACTGCCACGGCCCGAGGTTCGGCTCGGCTTCGTTGAACCCGCACGATCCTGCCTGCGTGCTCGCCAGCGCCCGGTTGAGCGGCCCGCAGTTCTTCGCCGCCTGCAGCTGAATGCCGAGGTTCCCGCAGCCGAAGACGTCGTTGTTGCTCGTGCTCGAATCGCAGGTCGTGTTGTTCACGCTGTTCTGCACGACGGCGAAGAAGAGCGAGTTGGCAGCAGCTCCAGCCGGTACGGCATCGGCGCAGGAGTTGTTGGCCTTCGTGGCGACCTCGTCTTTGCCACGGCACAGGTGCCACCCGGCGGAGCAGAGATCGGCCGACGAACAGCCGACGCCTTCACGGTTGGTCCCGGAGTTGCCCGATGCGCGGCCGCAGCCAGGAGCGCTCGCCGCCGTGACGCCGGGAATCGTCCACGCTCCCGAGCAGCCGGCGATGGTCGGGTACGAGGTCAGCGACTGAAACCCTTCGCGCGTGCCATCGGCGCAGCCGAACCGATCGATCACCCCCGCGTCGAGCTCGGGAACGCCGGCATCGATCACCACGCCCGCGTCGATCGTCACGCACGCTCCGTTGTCGCAGACCTTCTGCGCGCCGCACGGCGTTCCATTCGCGACGCGATCGATCACCGGCCGCCCCGACTCGCAGTTGATCATCGATTCGCAGACACGCTTGGTCGCGAGCACGCTGTCGGTGCCTTCGGGACAGAACGGACCGTTCGGCGCCGCGCACGCCTGAGGCCCCGCACACCGCGCGGTGGTCATCGGCCCATGGCGGTTGGCGACGCAGGTGGCCTCGCCGCCCGGGCTCAGATCACCGCGCACGTCGACGTGATCGAGGCCGTTGCAGGGAACCGCTCCGCACCGCGCGTCATCGGAGGCGCCGATCATCATGCCGCCCTGGCAGATCACGCAGACAGGCAGATCGATGGCCTCGTCGATCTCTCCGTCGTCGTCGTTGTCGAGCCCGTCGCACGTCTCGGCCGGCACCACGACCTGCCGCTTCGAGAGGTCGATCGTCACTTCGGTCACGCCGCCGGTGCTCACCATCACACCGGGCTGCTCGACGGTCTGCAGCACGCCTCCGTTCGAGTTCACCGAGCTGGCCCGCACCACGTACGTCGCAGGCATCAGCTGGTCGACCCTCAGCGCGAAGGGCAGGGTCGCGATCAGGTCCGACTTCTCCTGGGTCGACGCCGGGCCGATCACCGCGACCGCCAGCGTCACGCCTTCGGGCTCGACGCCGATGAGGTTCACCTGAATCGCTCCGTTGTTCGCTCCGACGACGCGGCCTTTGCCGCAATCGCAGCCGGCCGTGACCAGCAGCAAGCAGAGCGTGAGGAGTCGATTCATGACGCGCGCGAGGAGCAATCGATGTGCCCTGACCGAACGGGGCGAAGATAGCGGAACTGCTGGCCGGGACTGAACGCCGAGGACGACTTGCCTCCTCAGGGAGGTGGCGAGCAGATGGCCCGGTCGACGCCGAAGCCGATCGCGATGCACCGCGGCAGCGTGGAGGGGCAGTCGGCAGGCACCGCACAGAGCTGGCTGCAGCGCTTCGGGCCGACGCGGGGCTCGACACAGAGCGCGCTCGCACAGTCGGTCTCAGACGTGCACGGCTCACCCGCCACGCCCGCGCCTCGGGGGCCGGGAACGCACCACACGTTGAGGCCCGTCGTGTCTTCGCTGAAGCAGCGGAAGGTGGGCGCGCAGTCGTCACTCGAGAAACACGGGCAGTCGGTCTTCACGGCGCACGAGCCGCCGTCCCAGAAGCGGCTGGGGTTGCCCGCGTCGACTGGCGTGCCGGAGTCGAAGGGCTGGGCGCCCGCGTCAGGCGCACCAGCATCGGGGGCGGGCGAGGCTGGAGAACAGGCGCTGATGGCAGCGAGGAGCAGAACGGCGCGCATGGCGGTTCGACTAGCACTCGTGGCCTCGGCATTCGCCGATCGAACGACACGAACGAGCGCGGCTGATGGGGCCGCTACGCAGCGGCGGGGCTCTGGGTTATTGGCGGCGCGTCATGGAGCGCTCCCGTCTTCGCCCGGTTGGTCTGTGGTTGCTCGCGGTCGCCGCCGCCGTCGTCGTGCAGGTGTTGCTGGGCGGGGTGACGCGGCTCACCGACTCGGGCCTGTCGATCACCGAGTGGAAGCCGATTCTGGGCGTGATCCCTCCGACGAACGAAGCTGCGTGGAGCGAGGCCTTCGGCAAGTACCAGCAGATTCCCCAGTTCCAACGGCTCAAGTCGCACCTGACGCTCGAGGAGTTCAAGTTCATCTACTTCTGGGAGTGGTTCCACCGGTTGTGGGGCCGCATGCTGGGCTTCCTCTTCGTGATCCCGCTCGCGGTGTTCTGGAAGCAGGGCCGCCTCGAGGGCTTGAAAGGAAAGCTGCTCGGCCTGCTGGCCCTCGGTGGAGCGCAAGGCGTGATGGGCTGGGTGATGGTCGCCAGTGGATTGCAGGATCTCGTCTACGTGAGCCACCTGCGGCTCGCGGCGCACTTCATGCTCGCGGCCGTGTTGTTGGCGGCGCTCGTGTGGCTGGGCATGTCGCTGCTGCGCGGCGAAGGGCGGCCCGGTCGTGAGCTGGTGAAGCCGACAGGTGTGCTCGTCGGTGCGCTGGCGGTGCAGCTGACGTGGGGCGCCTTCATGGCGGGGTTGAAGGCGGCGCTGGTGGCTCCGACGTGGCCGACGATCAACGGGCAGTGGTTGCCGACGGCGATCTTCGGGAGCGGCGAGTGGTGGTGGAACGACCCCCTCGCGGTGCACGTGGTGCATCGAACGCTGGCATACGTGTTGGTGATCGCGCTGGCGGCCTGGTGGTGGCGCACGAAGACGCTCCTGGGCTCGTCACGCCACGTCGTGTTGGGGCTGGTGATCGCCCAGACCGCGCTCGGAGCACTCACGACGGTGCAGTCGGTCTACGCGGGCCGGCTGTTGTGGTTCGGGGTCGCGCACCAACTCGTCGGGTTGTCGTTGATGATCGCCTTGCTCGTCGCGTTGCACGAGCTGCGTCGGCACGAGGTCGCACGTCAGCCGAATCATCAGCCGGTGCCGTTGCCAGTCGCCGCCTGACGCAGGGTATGTCCGGGGGCCATGCTCTCGTCACTGCTTGCGCTCTCGTTGGCCGCTGGTCCTTCGACGTTGCTGGTCTGGGGCGGCGGTAAGACGCCCGAAGAGGCGCAGAAGTCGCTCGCCGAGTGGAAGACGAAGTCGCCCGAGTGGCTCACGTACGTGCAGCTCTCCAGCGGCTATCCGCGCATCATCGAGAGCAAGACGGTGACGGGCCTCAACCCCGGCTTTCACATCGTGGTGCTGGGCGCGTGTGACGACGGCATCGCGGGAGCCCACGCGCTGGACCTGTTCAAGCTCCTCGAGCCCAGCGTGTACGCGAAAGACGTGACGTGGGCCGAAGCACCAGCTTGTCCCGCTCGCGTCGGCGACTGGGAGTGGAGCCCCGAGGTCGCGCGCGTGAAGACGAAGCAGGGCTCGTTGTCGGGGTTGCTCCTGTTCCGTGAGAACGCGCCCGACGTGAAGGTCGCGATCCGCTCCGACATCAAGGGCGGCGCCTCGACGCTGAAGTGGTTCGACGAGAAGGACGGCGATTGTGAGCTGGCGGGCCCCTTCGAGGCGCGCGGCGCCGGGCTGGCCTACGAGAGCATCTGCATCACGGGTCGCTGCACCAGCAATGGCAGCTCGAAGTTCCGCAGCACCTTCTCGCTCAAAGACGGGCAGATCGAACGCACGTCGAAAGAAGTCGAGGTCATCTCGAAGATGTTCTGCGACTGACGAGCGCAGAGACGTCGAGCCCGAGCTGCTCGGCGCGCGACACGAACGACTCGATCAGCTTCTGACGTGCTGCTGGTTTCTTTGAGAGGCGCGCCTCGAGAACGAGCTGCGCCTCGTCGCGCCGACCGGCCCCGAAGAGCAGCGCGGCCTTGAGCAACTCACTGCTCCACGTCTCTTCGTTGTCGAGGAAGACCTTCAGGGCTTCGTCTCTGCGTCCCAGAACCGAGAGCAGCTCACACTCGGTCTC
>JAEUJR010000083.1 GCA_016793585.1 Archangium sp. | reverse complement strand
ACGCGCGGCGCGAAGACGTCGCTGCGCATCGCTGGCAAGCCGGTGGCTGACGACGACTTCACGCCGCTGGGCGTGAGCGCGCAGGGGAAAGTGGAGGGTCCACTCGTGCTCGCGGGCTACGGCCTCGAAGACGCCGAGCTGGGCCTCGACGACTTCAAGGGCCTCGACGTGAAGAACAAGGTGGTGGTGGTGCGCCGCTTCGCGCCCGAGCACCCGAAGCTCACGACGCCCGAGGCTCAGCGCAAAGCCGGAGACCTGCGCAAGAAGGTGTTCCTCGCGAAGGCGAAGGGCGCGAAGGCGGTGCTGGTCGTCGACGCTCCCGTGCTCGTCGCGAAGCCTGATGGAAAGGCAGAGCCCGTACAGGAGGCGGCGCTGCCTGCGCTGCGCCTCGACAGTCTGCAAGACGCGGGTGTTCCCGTTCTCGTGGTGAAGCGCTCGGTGCTCGCCGCCTTCATGAGCGCGCTCGAGAAGAAGCAGCCCATCGCGGCGTCGCTGGTCGTCGAGCTCGTCATCGAGAAGTCGCAGACGTTCAACGTGGTGGCGCGGCTGGCGGCGCCGTCGTCGAGCGGTGGCGCCGTCATCGTCGGAGCGCACCTCGATCACCTCGGGCTCGGCGGCCCGAACTCCCTCGCGCCCGACAAGGTCGAGCCGCACCTCGGCGCCGATGACAACGCGTCTGGCGTCGCTGCGCTGCTCGAGGTCGCGCGCACGCTGTCGGCGAAGAAGCCATCGCTCACCCGCGACGTCGTCTTCATCGCGTTCTCGGCGGAAGAGGCGGGCGTGCTCGGCTCATCGGCCCTGGTGAGCGCGAAGCCCGCGTGGCTCGACGGCGCGTGGGCGATGCTGAACATGGACATGGTGGGGCGGCTGCGGCTGAACGAGCTCTCGGTGCTCGGCGCCGAGTCGGCCCCCGAGTGGCGTTCGCTCGTCGCGACCGCGTGTGAACGCTCACGGGTGAAGTGCGCGGCGAGCGGCGACGGCTACGGCCCTTCAGACCACATCAGCTTCTACTCAGCGGGCCTGCCGGTGCTGCACTTCTTCACCGGCGCGCACAACGACTACCACAAGCCCTCCGACGCGCCGGCGAAGCTCAACGCGGCGGGCATGGCGAAGGTGGCCGAGGTGGTGAGCTCGCTCGCGGCGACGCCCAACGAGGTGAAGCTGACGTACACGAAGTTTCCCGCGCCAGTGCGAGGCGACGCGCGCAGCTTCAACGCTTCGCTGGGCACGGTGCCGAACTACGGCGGAGGGGTGCCCGGCGTGAAGGGCGTGCTGCTCGACGACGTGCGGCCCGGTGGCGGCGCCGAGAAGGCGGGCATGCGGCGCGGCGACGTCATCGTGAAGCTCGGCAAGTACGAGGTCGGCTCGGTGGAAGACCTGATGTTCGTGCTCACGCAGGCGAAGCCGGGAGAGACGGTGACTGGCGTCGTGGTGCGTGACGGAAAACGCGTCGAGCTCGAGGTCACGTTCCAGGAAGGTAAACGGCGGTGACGGGCGACCTCACCGACAAACGGTGGATCGTCGCGAAGGGCCTGCTGTTCTTCGCCATCGTCGCGGTCTCGGGCGCGCTGTCGATCATCGAAGACGATCGGCGCGTTCGCGGCGCGCTCGTCGCGCTGCTCGTGTGGTCGTCGGCGCGCTCGTACTATTTCTTGTTCTACGTGCTCGAGCGCTACGTCGGCATCGAAGGGCGCTACGCAGGTCTGCTCGATCTGATCACTCGACTTCGTCGTCGGCGCCTTCGATGACGGGCGACTCGAGCTCGATGGCGTTGAGCACCTTGCGACGGACCGCCTTGGGCGACAGGTGCTGTGTGTCGGCGACCGCGCAGCTCACGTAGGCGAGGTCTGCCAGCGCCCTGAGCGCACGTGAGCGACGTTCGGGGTTCTTGCCCGAGAGGTCGTCGGCGGCCTTCTCGACGAACGCCTTCGCCAGCGACTCGAACAGGTACACGCGGTTCTCGATCGTCTCCTCGTCGCGCTCGTTCTTGCTCATGGCGACAGAGTGGAGCGCAAACCCGCCCGCTCGCCAATCGGGCCACGCAAGGCTTGCGCCGCCGGGGGGTTGACGCGCCGCAGGGAGACAGTGGCCCACACGATGCACACGCCCCCGCCATGCCCATGCTCAAGATCAGCGAGAAGCGTGTGTCGTTGAAGAAGTCCGCGAAGAAGTCGGCCGCGAAGAAGAAGACCGCGACGACGAAGTGGGTCTTCCTCTTCCGTGAAGGGCGCGCTGATCAGAAGGGGCTGCTCGGCGGCAAAGGCGCGAACCTGTGCGAGATGACGCGGCTCGGGTTGCCCGTGCCGCCGGGCTTCATCATCTCGACGAAGGCCTGCAACGCCTACCTGGCCAACGACGGCTTCCCCAAAGAGCTGTGGCCGCAGGTGCTCAAGGCGCTCCACACGCTGCAGGAGCAGAGCGGGCGCACGCTGGGAGACCCGCGGCAGCCGCTCCTCGTCTCGTGCCGCTCGGGCGCGAAGTTCTCGATGCCCGGCATGATGGACACGGTGCTCAACATCGGGCTCAACGACGCCGTCGCGCAGGCGTTGGCGGCGCAGCCCGAGCGCGCCCGCTTCGTGTGGGACTCGTACCGGCGCCTCGTGCAGATGTTCGGCACCGTCGTGCTCGACCTGCCGCACGAGCCCTTCGAGGCCGAGCTGAAGAAGCGCCGCGCCGCGGCGAACGTCGAGAACGACTCGCAGCTCGACGCCCCCACGCTCGAGGCCGTGACCCGCGTCTTCCTCGGCATCGTGAAGGAGAAGACGGGCGCCGACTTCCCCCAGGACCCACTCGGCCAGCTGCGCCTCGCCATCGAGGCCGTCTTCAAGTCGTGGAATGGCAAACGCGCCGTCGACTACCGCAACGCCGCAGGCATCGCGCACGACCTCGGCACCGCCGTGAACATTCAGATGATGGTGTTCGGCAACACGGGCAGCCGCTCGGGTACGGGTGTCGTCACCACGCGCAACGTGTCGACGGGTGAGAAGCAGCTCGAGGGTGACTACCTGCTCAACGCGCAGGGCGAAGACGTCGTCTCGGGCACGCGCATGACGAAGCGCATCACCGCGCTGGCCGAAGACATGCCCGAGGTGGCGGCCGAGTTCGCGAAGCACTGCGCGCGGCTCGAGAAGCACTTCCGCGACACGCAAGACGTCGAGTTCACCGTCGAAGACGCGAAGCTGTGGATTCTGCAGACCCGCGACGCGAAACGTACGGCGCAGGCCGCGGTGCGCATCGCCGTCGAGCTCGCGAAGGAGCGCCTCATCACGAAGGACGAGGCGGTGCTCCGCGTGAAGCCCGAGCACGTCGACTTCTTCCTGCACCCGCAGTTCGACGTGAAGGCGCGCAAGGCAGCCGTCGAGAAGGGCGACATGCTGGCGAAGGGGCTCAACGTGTCGCCTGGCGCTGCGACCGGCGCCATCGTGTTCGACCCCGACACCGCCGAGCGCCTGGGCCGCAAAGAGAAGAAGTCGGTCATTCTCGTGCGCCAGGAGACGAAGCCCGACGACGTGCACGGCATGCTCGCCGCGAAGGGCATTCTCACCTCACGCGGTGGCCGCACCAGCCACGCCGCCCTCGTCGCGCGGCAGTTCGGCAAACCCGCCGTCGTCGGCATCACCACGCTCGACGTCGACACCGAGCACAAGCGCATGACGGTGAAGGGCCGCACCTTCGTCGAAGGCGACGTCGTCTCGCTCGACGGCACCACGGGTGAGGTGTTCGCCGGTGAGGTGCCGACGATGGTGCCCGAGTTCGACGACCCGCACCTGATGACGCTGCTGAAGTGGGCCGACGACGCGCGAACCCTGGGCGTGTGGACGAACGCCGACTACCCGCGCGACGCCGAGCGGGCGCGCAGCTATGGCGCCGAGGGCATCGGCCTGTGCCGCACCGAGCACATGTTCTTCGAGACCGAGCGTCTGCCCATCGTGCAGAAGATGATTCTCGCGGCAACGCCCGCCGAGCAGGACGAAGCGCTGGCGGCGTTGTTGCCCATGCAGCGCAGCGACTTCGCCGGTCTCTTCAAGGCGATGAACGGCCAGCCCGTCACCATTCGCCTCATCGACCCGCCACTGCACGAGTTCCTGCCCAGCCACGACGAGCTGCTGCAGGAGGTGACAGAGCTCGAGACGCGCCTCGAGTACCCCGGCCAGCAGACCGACCCGCTGGGCCTCGAGAGTCAACTCTCGAAGCAGAAGCGCATGTTGTCGGCGGTCGAGGGCATGCGCGAGCAGAACCCGATGCTCGGCCTGCGCGGCGTGCGGCTCGGCATTCACCTGCCCGCCCTCGTGCGCATGCAGGTGCGCGCCATCTTCGAGGCCGCCTGCGCCTGTCAGAAAGACGGCATCAAGGTGTACCCGAAGATCATGATTCCCCTGACGTCGCTGCGGGCCGAACTCGCCTTCGAGCGCGCGATTCTCGAGGAAGAGGCGAAGAAGGTGATGGCCGAGCTGAACGTGAAGGTGAAGTACCAGTTCGGCACGATGATCGAGATTCCCCGGGCGGCGGTGACGGCAGACGAGATCGCCTCGCTCGCCGAGTTCTTCTCGTTCGGCACCAACGACCTCACGCAGACGACGTTCGGCATCAGCCGCGACGACGCCGAGACGGGCTTTCTGCTCGAGTACCTCGAGAAGCGCATTCTTCCCGAGAACCCGTTCGCCACCATCGACCAGCGCGGCGTCGGCGGGCTGATGGAGATGGCGGTGAAGAAGGGCCGCAAGGTGCGCCCGACGCTCGAGGTCGGCATCTGCGGTGAGCACGGCGGCGACCCGAAGAGCATCGACTTCTGCCACCAGCTGGGGCTCACCTACGTCAGCTGCAGCCCCTTCCGCGTGCCCATCGCCCGGCTCGCCGCGGCCCACGCGGCGCTCAGCAGGAAGTAGCGCACGGCCGTCAGGCGGCGAGCTTCTGGGTCGTCACCAGGCGCCGCCACTCGGCCTGGGCGTCGGGAGCCATCGCGAAGGGCTTGAGCTCGATGACGCAGCCGTCGTCGGCGGCGGTGCACAGCAGCACGGTCGCCGCGAACTTGAGCGCGCCCGCTTCGACGTTCACCAGGTGGCGCACCGTCTGTGGCGTCGCGCCCTTCACCCGCAGCACCGTGTCGCTCACCTGCACCGCGCGGTAGCTCGCCTTCGCGTCGCGCTTCACGATGGTGACGGGCAGGTCGAGGGTGGGCGCCGAAGCAGGCACCGAGGCCTCGGCGGCGGCGACGAGGCTCTCGACGGGCTTCGAGAGCCCCGGCACCTCGAGCGACTGCAGCAGCGAAGGGAAGCGGGGCACCAGCCGCGAGAGGGCCTCACGCTCGGCGGTGCTCACCCCGATGAGGTTGGGCAGCTTGGCCGCCTCGAGCGACGGCGCGTCGAAGAGCCGCGTGCTGATCTCGTCGGTGGTGGCGATGAGCTCGACCAGCTTCGGGTGTTCGCAGAACGAGGTGTCGTCGTCGTGGTGCCGCATCACCGCTTCGCAGAGAAAGCCGGGCAGCTTCCAGTCGGCCGCGAGCGCCATGCCCAGCTCGACGTGGTACCGCTGCGCCTGCCACTCCCACTGCGCCGCGTTCTGCGGCTTCGACTCGGGGTGCTGCTCGAGAATCACCTCGAAGGTGCGGTAGGCGATGGTCTCTCCGAAGTCGTGCAACAGGCCCGCGAGGAACGCTTCACCCGGGTCGAGGCGGCGGCTCTTCGCGAGCTCCTGACTCAGCAGCGCCCCGACGAGGCTGCGCCGCCAGCTGTCGCGCCGCATGGCCGCGAGCGGGCCCTCGAGCGACGCTTGAACGCCCAGCGTGCCGGCGATGGCGATGTTGCTGAGCTCGGAGGCGCCGACCCGCGAGATGGCCTGGGTGAGCGTGGTGACGGGCGTGGTGGCGCGGAAGAAGGCCGAGTTCGCGGCGCGAATGACGTGGCTGGCCAGGGCGGCGTCGGCCTCGACCAGGCGCACCAGCTGCTCGATGCCGAAGTTCTCACCGCTGATGACGCGCTGGAGCTGCAACGCCACGCCCGGGTACGTCGGCAGCTCGATCACCTTCGCCTTGATCAGACGAACCACTTCGGCGTCGAGGTCGAATGGAAGATCCATCGATCGAATGGCTAAACGTGGCGGTGCCGGTATGCGCGCCAGAGTTCTGACGCTGGCTGGCTTGTCCTTCTCTGACTGACCCCGGACAATCGAGGGCATGACGGGCGACGGGTTTCGCGAGGCGCTGCTGGGGGTGATGGAGCGCAAACACCACTGGGCGTGGCCCTCGTTCACCGACGGCACGGTCTCGAAGGCGCTGCTGCCGGTGCACCTCGAGCAGGAGTACGCGGTGTACGTGCGCGACTTCCCCGTGCTGGTGGGGCGGGCCTATGTGCAGTGCCCGATTCCCGCGGTGCGGCGCGAGCTGGCCGAGAACCTGTACGAAGAAGAGACGGGCGGGCTGCACGCAGGCCGGCCCCACCCCGAGCTGTTCCTCGAGTACCCGAGAGGTCTCGGCTTCGACCTCTCACGCTTCGAGCGGGTGACGTTGCTGCCGGGCGCGTACCTGTACCGTGGGTTGCTCGACGAGGTGACGCAGCACCGCGGCTGGAGCGTGGCCGCGGCGGTGGTGACGCTCTTCATCGAGGGCACCGCGCACGAACGGTCGCTGTTCGACGCGAGCGCGCCCGCGAGGCCCGAGCCGCCGCTCGAGCAGCACCCGCTGGTGAAGCACTACGGCCTGCCGGTCGCGTCGCTGGCGTTGACGAAGGCGCACCGCGGCGTCGAGGGCGACCACCGCAGGGCTGCGTGGCGCGTGATGCTCGACCACGTGCCCACCACCGAACACGACGCCGTCGTCGCTTCGATGGAGCAGGTGCTGGCTGCGTGGCTCGTCTACCGCGACGACGTGGCGCGCGTGTGCGGGCTCACGCGGTGAGTCGCTACTCGAGCTCGAGCACGTGCGTCGCGCTGCTGCCGCCCACGTAGAGCCGCGACCCCGAGACCTGCACCGAGCCACGCTGAATGGCGCCGAAGTTCGCGCCGCTGCAGCTGCCGCTCGACGGCGCAGCGAGGGCGACGCTGGCGATTCGAGGCACCCCCGGGTTCGCGATGTCGATGCTCCACGTGCGCGAGCTCGCGCCGAGCAGGTCGTTGATGACGAAGGCATAGCCGCCGTACACCACGAGGTTCTGCGGGCGTGACGGCAGCGCGAGCCGGCTGATGGGCGCGGTCTCGGCGAGCAGCGTCGAGCCCGAGTCGTCGAGCGCGGCGCCCACGTTCCACACCTCGAAGGCGTCGACGAGCGTCGCAGACCCGGTGGGAATGGTGGTGACGAAGGCGCGGTTGCCCGAGATGGCGATGCCGTGGGCGCCGGTGATGGGCAGCGTGCCCTGCAGCACCATGCCCGTCGTCGTCGCGTCGTCGTCGACGAGGTTTCTGAAGTCGACGGCCACCACCGAGTTCGTCAGCGCGTTGCCCGTGTCCGCGGCGAGGGTCGCGAACGCGCGCCCGTTGCTCAACACGAGCTGCCCCGACGGCAGCGCCGGTGCCTGGGTGCTGAGCTGAATCGAGCCCAGCGAGTGGGTGCTCAGCAGCGACGTCGCAGGAGAGAGGTCACGCAGCGCGGTCGCGCGGAACACCTCGAGGAAGAAGCCCGCGGGCCGGCTCTCGAGCACGACGATGAAGTTGCCCCACACCTCGACCGCGTGCGCGCCGGTGATGTTCGCGAGCGGCACCGTGTACCCGCTGGTGAGCGGCGAGTACGAGACCGAGGTGGTGCCGAGCCGGTCGGTTGCGTCCGACACGTCGAGCACGTCGAGGCGGCTGTCTCCCACCGGCACCCGCACCAGGAACTCGCCCACCTTCGCCACGTCGTGTGCGCAAGCGAGGGGGTTGCTGGCGGCGACCTGTGGCACCAGCTCTTGTGGCGAGAGGCCGGCCTGCAGGTCGAGCACCGAGCCGTTGGCCCCGAAGAGGAACGCGCCTTCGGCCACGAACGCGCTGCCGGTGCTTCGGCTCGTCACCACCCGCAGCGACCGCGGCGTGGCGAGCTCGTAGAACTGCGCGCGCCCCGTCGAGGTGCCCATCACCAGGTAGGGCCCGTACGAGGCGAGCGACTTCGGCGGGTGCGTCGTGCCGAGCTGGTACTGGCTGGTGATGGCGAGGCCCGACGTCAACGAGGTGGCGTCGATGGTGAGCAGGCTGGCGCCGTCACGCGCGATGGCCACCACGTCGCGGCCTCTCACCGAGACCTGCCCTGACGCCGACGCCTGCTGGTCGATGAGCAACGACTGCACGGGAGCCCCCGCCGCTCCGGCCGACGAGACCCACAGGTTCGACACGTCGCGCACCACGAGCTGGCCCTGCGTGAAGGTGTACAGCCAGTTGCCGCTCACCACGGGCACGTGCGTCGTCTGCCCGATGGGCGGCACCGGCCCCGCGCCGATGTTCGAGAGGAAGTCGGCGTTGTCCCAGCCCGCAGGGTCTCCGTCGGCGGCGTCGACGAGGTCGAAGTACGGCGTCAGGAAGTTTCCGTTCACCGGCACCTGAATGCCGCGGTTGCGCGTCACCACGAAGCCAGAGGTCAGGGCAGGGCTGGTGAGGCCGTTGGTGACGAGCGCGCCGACGCTGGGTTTGGTGGCCGCGTTGTCGTCGTACAGCGGCGCGAGGTCGATGGCGGCGAGGTTGGTGCCGTTGGCGAACAAGACGCTGCCCTGCAACGAGAGCGAGCGTACCGTGAAGCCCAGCGGCACCGTCGCGTAGAGGGGAGGCACCGCGGTGCGGCTCCTCACCTTGTAGATGAAGACCGAGGTGTTGGCCGCGACGAAGACCCACGGGCCATCGACGGCGAGGTCGTACGCCAGCTCGTTGCACTCCGCGTTCGTCAGCGTCGCGGTGATGGGCGTCGTCCACAGCACGGGAGCCGAGGGCAGCGGCTGCTCGAGCCGCCCCGACTGCGTCGCCGAACGCAACCCGCTCATGTCGAGCGCCGCCAGCACGAGCGACGGCGTGCCCGAGGGGAAGCAGTCTTGCGAGGGGCCCACGGCGAACGTGAGGTCCTCCTGAACGGCGACGCGGCCCAACCCACCGGCCGCCTGGGCCACCGTCGTCTGGGCCACCAGCGTGGGCGAGGTGCGGTTGGGCTGCAGCACCACCTCTGACGACAGCGGGCCTTCGTTGCCAGCGAGGTCGACCGACTTCAGCCGCACGTACGTCGGCGTTCCATCGACGAGGCCGTGCAGGCCGAACTGCGTCGCGGCCGCGGGCACGGTGATGGGGGACTGCCCCTCGGTGGCGTTGGTGCCGTCGTACTGGCCCGTCGAGGGGCCGTAGAGCACCCGGTAGCTCGCGACGTCGGTGGCGATGGAGGGGGCCCAGAACACCGCGGCTGCCTGCGTGTAGTTCGACACGCCCAGCGTGTCGGTCGTCGGCGCTTCGGGCGGCTTGATGTCGGTCGTCACGGTGATGGTCGAGCTCGGCCCGAGGTTGCCCGCGCGGTCGACGGCGCGCAGCTGAAGCTGGTTCGCGGTGCTCTCGACGGCCGCGCTGCTGACGAGGTTGAAGCCGAAGCTGAGCGTCGCCTGCGGCACGGCCAGGGGCAGCCACGTCGTCTGCTTTCCACCGAGGCGCTCGAAGCGCAGGAAGTTGGTCTCGACGATGGCGCGCGAGAGCGAGACGGTGAAGGCCGCGTTGTCGGGCAGGTTGGTGAGGGTGCTCGTCGTCGACAGCTCTGGCGCTCCCGGGGGCGTGGTGTCGACGGTGAAGTCGAGCGTGAGCGGCGTCGACTGGTTGAGCGCTTCGTCGGCGAACGCGAAGCACAGGCGTTTGGCGCCGTCACCGCCAGCCGTCACGAGGGCGACGTCGGTGGTGACGGGCCGCGCGATGGCGCCGGTGAAGACCGACGCGTCGGTGCAGGCCGTCGACGGAGGCACCTGCACCACCCACGTCTTCGTCGCGTCGGCGGGAGGCGCGGGCGTCAACCGAACGCCAACCGCGCCCGTCGCGATGAAGGCCGGGTCGGGCGCGCTGGTGACGAGCGTGGGCACGACGCCACCGACCGGGGGCGGTGTGATGTCGAGGGTGATGTCGTCGAACACCACCGTCGACGGGTTGCCGAGCGCGTCGCGGAACACCGCCTGGAGCCGCTGGGTGCCCGCGCCCGTGAAGGTGAAGCTCTGTGCGTTCGTCGCGGGGAAGGCCTGGAAGGTGGCGAACGTGCCCGTCGTCGAGAGCGCCCACTCGGTCGCGCCGGTGGCCGTGCCGGTCGCGGTGACGCGGAAGCTGTTCGCGCGCGCCTGGTACTGGCTGAGGTTGACGTAGTCGGCGCCGTTGTCGAGCACGAGGCTCACGCCCGACGGTGGTGTGGAGTCGAGCGTGACGGAGCGCTCCGACGCCGTCGCCGGGTTTCGAGCCGCGTCACGAACGCAAATGCGAACGGTGTGTGAGCCGTCTCCACCAAGCAGCGCGAAGGGTGCGCCCGCGGCGTACGGCACCCAGGGCAGCCCGGCGGCGGTGCAGGTCGGCGAGCTCTCGGTCACGACCCACTCCGTCGGAGGCTCGGAGCAGCCCGTGGTGCTCACCGCCACCGTGCTGCGCGCCGTCTGCCCCGTCGGAGCGGCCGTGCCGTCGAAGCGGGTGCCCGCGATGGAGACGACGCAGCTCGCGGGCGCCACCGCGTCGAGCGTGATTCGGTTGACGAGCGGCCCCAGCGTGTTGCCCGCGGCGTCGATGAAGCACGTGTGCACCTCGCGCGGCGAGGCGGTGCCCGAGAGCGTGACGGCGAGGCGGCCGTTGGCAGGAAGGCTGGCGTAGCCACTGGTTGGACAGGTCGAGAGCGTGTCGTTGCCGGTGAAGACGCCCGTGGCGCCGAGCGCGGTGATGACGGCGGTGACGTCTGGCGTCGAGGTGATGGTGTCTGAGGTGGCGCCGTCTCCCAGCGTGCCCTCGAGCCGAACGGCGGCCGACGGAGGCGTGGTGTCGAGGTCGATGCGCAGCGTGACGGTGGTGTCGTTGCCGGCGGCGTCGCGGTAGCGGCCGAAGAGCAGCTTCGGGCCATCGGGCTGGCTCAACGTGAAGGGCACGGTGCCGCCCGGGGGCATCGCCTGTGGCGCGAGCGTGCCGGGCCCGAGAAAGAGCGCGTCTTCCGACAGCGTGATGGCGGCCGTCGGTGAGAGGCCCGAGAGTGAATCGGTGGCGGCGACCGACACCGTGAGCGTGGCGTTGCGCGTCGGCGAGGCAGGCACGGTGGTGAGCGGCGCTGCGGAAGGTGACGTGCGGTCGAGCACGATGGTGGCGGTCAACGGCATCGCGCTCACGTTCCCGGCGGAGTCTTCGAATTGGTAGACGACGGAGCGCGGCCCATCGGCGCCCGAGCCGTCGAGGTCCCACTGCAGGGTCGCGGGCGAGGTGAAGGGCTGCACCGTCGCGTTGGCGAGGCCGGCGATGGTGTGGGCGAGGCGAACGCGCAGGGCTCCGCCGTTGGGCTCGGCCGTCGCGGTGCCGTCGAGCACGACGCGCTCGAGGTTGGTGAAGCCGTCGGTCGTCGCGCGCGCGCCGCGGCGAATGGTGAGCGTGCCCACGGGCCGCGCGGTGTCGATGACGAGGTCGTCGCAGACGGGCGCGGTGCGATTGCCCGCGTGGTCGAAGGCCTGTGCGCATAGGGTGAAGGGCCCGTCGCCCGTCGAGGCGCGCAGGTACGTGAAGTCTCTTCGGTAGGGCGCGGGCGTCGAGGGCAGCCGGCCCGACGCGTCGACGGTGGCGCTCTCGGCGACGCGCGCCTCCCGCAGGCCCGACACTGCGTCGACCGAGGGAGAGGTCTCTTCGCTGGCGGTGAACCGCACGCCGACCGACACGCCGTTGGCGACGAAGCCGGCTCCATCGGCGAGCACGAGCTGCGGCTGCGAAGGCGCGATGGAGTCGAGCACCACGGTTGCGACGAAGACGGGGCTCTGCGTGCCCGACGCGTCGACGTACTGCGCGTAGACGGTGTGCGTGCCTTCACCAGGCGTGAGGGTGAAGGCCTGGCGTGGCGTGGCGAAGGGCGCGAAGCCCGCGTCGGGGAAGCTGGGCGTCTCGCTCGCGCGGAACTGCGCCGCCCCCCTCGTCGCGAAGCCCTGCAGCTCGAGCGTGACGGCGGTGGTGCGGGTGAAGCCTGCGGTGTTGTCGTTGTCGTTGTCGTCGATGACGAAGTCGCCGCGCAGCGCGGTGAGCGTGAGGGCAC
>JAEUJR010000023.1 GCA_016793585.1 Archangium sp. | reverse complement strand
CGACGCGAAGATCACGTCGGGCCGGCCGACTGCTTCGACGTCTTTGACGACCTGGTGCTTGAGCTTCAGATCTTCGAACACGGCCTCGATGACGAGCTCGGCGTTCTTGAAGCCTGAGTAGTCGGTGGTGGCGGTGACGAGCGCCATCAGCTTGTCGCGCTCACGCCAGGTGATGCTCTTGCGCTTCACGCGCTCGTCGTAGAGGCCGCGCACGTAGCCGAGCGCCCTACCCGCTCCGGCGTCGTCTTTGTCCTTGATGCGCACAGGCACGCCCTGCAGCGCCGACGAGACGTAGGCGATGCCGCCGCCCATGAGCCCGCCGCCCACCATGCCGATCTTCGTCACCGGCCGCGGCTTCACGCTCGCGTTCTTCGTGCCGTTGTCCTTCTTGAGGGCGGTGGTGGCGAAGAAGATTTCGACGAGGCGACGCGAGACGTCCGAGACGACGAGCTCGCTGAACGCCTGCGCTTCGGCCTCGAGCCCCGCCTGCAGGCCCTTGTCGAGACCGACCTTGATCACCTCGAGCGCCTTCTCGGGCGCTGGGTACTTGCCCTTCGTCTTCTTGAGCAGCTGCTTCTTCGCCTGATCGAAGAGGACCTTGCGGCCGACCGGGTTGTCTTCGAGCGCGAGCTCGGCCCACGCCTTTTGATCGGACAACCCGCGGAGAATGTCCTTGAACGAGCGGCTCTTGGCGACGCTGGTGAGGCCGCGCGATCGATCGATGACGAGCTTGCCGTTCGCCATCTCGAGCGCGCGACGCTTCGCGACGTCTTTGAGAATCGGCGCAGGCACGACCTCGTCGACGACGCCGAGCTTGAGCGCCTTCTTCGCCTTGAGCGTCTTGCCGGTGAGGATGAGATCGAGCGCGATCTGTGCGCCGACGAGCCGTGGCAGGCGCTGCGTTCCGCCGGCTCCGGGAATGAGCCCGAGCTGCACTTCCGGCAGACCGATGGAGGTCTTCGGGTTGTCGGTCGCGATGCGGTAGTCGCACGCGAGCGCCCACTCGAGGCCGCCGCCCAGGCACGCGCCGTTGATGGCCGCGATGACAGGCTTTTCGAACGCGTCGAGGCGATCGAAGCCGGCGTGGCCCTGCTTCACCACGGTGAGCGCGTCGGCCTGCGTCTTGATGGTCGAGAGGAAGTCGATCTTCGCGCCGGCGATGAAGCTGTCTTTCTTGCCGGAGATGAAGACGATGGCTTTGGCGTTGGAGTCGGAGGCCGCCTTCGTCATCAGCGTCTCGAACTCCTGGCTGATGGCGGGCGACAGCGTGTTCACGGCTTCGCCTTCGATGTCGAAGGTGATGACCGCGACCTGATCTTCGAGGGCGTACGCGAAGCTCGGCGTGGGAGTGCTCATGATCAGGCTCGCTCCAGAACGACTGCAGCGCCCTGACCACCCTGGGCGCAGACGGTGACGAGGGCCGTGCCCAGGTTGCGGCGCTTCAGCTCACGCAGGGCCTGGTGAACGATGCGGGCGCCGGTGGCCGCGAACGGGTGACCGAGCGCGATGGAGCCTCCGTTCACGTTGAGGCGCGACCGATCGACCTCGCCGAGCGCGGCCTTGCGACCGAGCTTCTCGGCGAACGCCTTCGACGCGAACGCCTGCAGGTTGGAGGCGATCTGCGACGCGAAGGCCTCGTGCATGTCGACGAGATCCATGTCCTTCAGCGACATGCCGGCGCGATCGAGGGCGATCGGCGCGGCGTACGCGGGACCTTGCAGGAGCTGGTCGGCCGGATCGGTCGCGGCGAACGCGTGGGAGCGAAGGAAGCCCAGCGGTGTGTAGCCGAGCGCCTTCGCCTTCTCTTCGCTCATGAGCAGCAGCGCGGCGGCGCCGTCGGTGAGCGGCGAGGCATTGCCTGCGGTGACGGAGCCGTACTTGCGATCGAACACCGGCTTGAGCGCGAGCAGCGCCTCGAGCGACGTGTCTTCACGCACGAGGTTGTCCTTGTCGGCGACCGTCGCGTACTTCGGCGGCACCGGCACGTGCATGACCTCGGCGTCGAAGAAGCCCGCCTTCCACGCGCGGGCGGCGTTCTGGTGCGAGGCGAGCGCGATCTCGTCCTGCTCCTTGCGGGTGATGCCGTTCTCTTTCGCCATCTTCTCGGCCGAGTCGCCCATCGACATGCCGGTCGTGTACTCGGCGATCGCAGGCGGAACGGGGATGAGATCTTTCGGCGAGAGCTTCTGAAACGGCTTCACGCGGGCGGCGAGGTTTCGGGCGCGCGACGACTCAGCGAGCGCATGGGCGAGCGGGCGGCTGGTGAAGATCGGCGGGTCGCTCATCGACTCGGTGCCACCGGCGATGACGACGTCGGCCTGACCGAGCGTGATCGCGTTGGCGGCGTTCACCATCGTCTGAATGCTGGTCGCGCAGGCGCGCGCCACCGTGTACGCCTCGACCTTTCGTGGGAGCCCGGCCGTGAGCACCACCTCACGCGCGATGCTGGCGGCGGTGAGCCCGGGGATCACCTGACCGAAGACGACGCTGTCGAGCTCGTTGGGGTCGAGCTCGCTGCGCTGCACGAGTTCCTGAACGACGATGCGGCCGAGATCGAGCGCGGTGAGCTCGGAGAACACGGTCGCGGCCTTCACGAACGGCGTACGGAGCCCGTTCACGATCGCCACCCTTCGGTGGCCATTCGATGCTGCCTTCGCCATGCATCCTCCTTGAAGTGGGCGCGACGACGAGACGCGGGGGCTTGTAGGGACCGTTGATTTGCCGGTCAACGACAATGACGCGCCGCGCCGACGGACGAGCGTTTTCTCAGCAATTCCGGCCTACTCGGCGATCTCTTCGTAGCGATCGTCATCGTCACGAGCGCGTCTGGCGGCTCGCTCCGCGCGGGTTGCCGCGGCCTTCTTCTTCTTCGCGAGCGTCTCTTCGGAAGGGCCGTTCGCTTTGAGACCGAGCGCCGTCAGCGCCTTCGCCAGGGCTGCGCTCTCGGGAGCTTCGAACTGAACCGCCTCGAGCGTCTTGCGCAGATGAC
Organism: Archangium sp.; assembly: GCA_016793585.1. The sequence goes on along the minus strand of JAEUJR010000023.1, from coordinate 10,286 downwards.
TCACGTTCACCACTTCGGCGGCCGGCGCGCCAATCAGCTCGACGCGCTGGAGTTTTCCGCCGGCGTCTCCAAGCAGTGAGAGCAGCTGCAGGCCTTCGCGAATGCGACGCAGCTCGAGATGCGTGATGCCGGGGTGCGAGATGAAGCGGCGAATCGTCGCGGCCCACGAGGCGAGCGTCACGCCGACGAGCGCCTCGAGCGTGAACGACAGCTCGCGCAGCTTCGGCGTCTCCCAGCTCTGCAGATCGGTCAGCAGACGAGAGTCGAGTCGCCACGGTTTGAGCACCAGCCGCTGCAGGGAAGGAAACGTCAGGCCTTTGCCGAGCGTGTTGAGGGCGGCGCGAACCTCGAGGGTCTCGATTCGCGACGCCACCGGCTGCAGCGCGAACAACGAGTCGATGCGCGGCCACGCGTTCTCGGTCTTGAACGACTGCGCGACGTCGAACTCGCCGAGCACGAGGTGGTTCAGGTGCGTGGGCCACTCGAGCGACGCGAGCACCTTCAGCGCCGGGTCGTACTTCCCCTGCGTGCCCGGAGAGCCGAACTCGAGCCGCTGCAAGAACCGGCACGCCGGGCTGTTCAACACCGCCTCGACCACGTCGCCGATCGGAGCCGTGTACGGACCCGACCAGATACGAGCAGTGCGCGCGTAGCCGAAGCTCCAGTCGACGGTGACCTGCGTGTGGAACGACGCGATGCCGGGGCCCACGAGTTCGTCGTAGTGCGCCCGAATGAAGTCCTTCGCCTGACCGATGCTGCCACGCACGCGCTTCGCGGCCTTCACCTGCAGCCCGATGAGCTCGCCACGAACGGGGTCGCCCGATTCGAGCAACGAGTCGGCGAAGACGAGCCAGCGCTCAGGGTCATCCGTGAGCAACTCCTTCTCCGACTCTGGAGAGAGCGTCTTCACCTCGGCCGCGGCTTCGTCGATGAAGCCGTCTTTCAGGCGCTGCGCGACGAGGCTGTCGAACGTCTTCTGCGCGGCCTCCGGCGACTTGCAGGGAATCTTGTTCACGGCGCCGGGCGTGCCGATCGCTCCACTGCGAATGACGAGCTCGAGCCCCTCGAGATTGATTCGCCAGAAACGAGGGTGCGGCTGCGATGCGTGCAGACGACGCTCCATGAATCACCTCGGGAACGATGGCTTCAGCGTGACGCTGCCCTTCCCTGCCTCGTCGACGAACAGCGTACCGTTCGCACCCGAGTCCCAGATGGTGCGGTCGCCTTCGCGACGAATGGCCTTGAACTCGAACGCGCCACCCAACGGCAGCTCGAGCGTCACGGGCAGCTTGAGCGCCTTCGCCGGGTTCCAGTCGCCGAACTCAGGCCCGCTGCCGACGACGAACGCACCTGCAGGCCCTTCGAAGGTGACGGACCGCTTCTTCGCGCCAGTGCGCCACTGCGGCTCCTGCTGAGAGACGAGGTCGGTGTACGCGCCGCGCTTCACGTCGCTCACGAACACGCCAATGGAGGGACGTTTCCAGCCGCCAGGCGGCACGAGCTCTTTGTTGGCCTCGCTCCACGCGCCGGTTGGCAGCGCGGGTCGAACACCATCGCGGCCGACGACGACGATCGCGAGCTGCGAGCCCGTCACACGCCCCAGCACGACGCCGTCGGCGTTCGCGCTCACGATCACCGGCACGCCATCAGCCAACGCAGGGTTCTTCTTTCGCGCGTCGAGCCAGAACGCGATCTCGGCCTTCAGGGCGTGTGGAGTGAACGTCATCGACTTGCGGTTGTCGGGCTCCTTCGCGCCGTCGAAGCCGGCCTCGGTGCCCCAGATGATCGACGGCACCCCACGCGCAGTGAGCATGAACGCCAGCGCGGTTCGCACCTTGTCTTGCTCGCCACCGCAGACGCTCACGATGCGCGGCAGATCGTGGTTGTCGAGCATCGTCACCAGCCGCGAGGGGTCGGGATAGCGCCGATCGTTCGTCAGCACGGCCGCGAGCTTCGCTGGCGATTCTCCGCGGCAGAACACGTCGCCCATCGCGAACCCGAGGGGAAAATCGAACATCGAGGTGAAGCCGCCCTGGGCCCACGTCTTCGAGACGATGGAGGGGTCGCCGTCGAGCAGCTCACCGAGCAACGTCGCTCCGGGAGCCGCCGTCTTCATGTCCGCGTTCCACTTCGCCCAGAACTCGAGCGGCACGTGCTTCACCGCGTCGAGTCTGAACCCGTCAGGACGAACGCGCTCGAAGCCACCTCCGGGACGAGTCCGTGAGGAACTTCGCGACGTCGTCACGCTCGGTGGCGAAGTCAGGCAGCCCGTGCACGTCGTAGGTCGTCAACTGCACCGGGTCGTTCCAATCGGTGACGCCGCCATGGTGGTGAAACCACTCCGGCTTCTGGCTCACGAGCGGCGCGTCGGGGCCGACGTGGTTGAGCACGATGTCGAGCACCAGCTTCATGCCGCGCTTGTGCAATTCGTCCGACAGCTTCGCGAGCTGCGCCTCGTCTCCGAAGCGGGGCTCCACCGTCGACAAGTCCCACGTCCAGTAGCCGTGAAAGGCGCCGTAGCCGTGCCACTTCTCGGTGCGCATGCCGAACACCGGAGACAGCCACACGGTGTCGACGCCGAGCGACTGCAGCCAGTCGAGCTTCGAGAGCACGCCCTTCAGGTCGCCGCCGTGAAACGCGTGCGGATCTTTCGGGTCGATCTCGACGTCGTTGCTGCGATCGCCATTCGCGAAGCGGTCGACCATCACGAAGTAGATCGACTTCGGCGCCTCCCGTGCGCCAAGGGGCTGCGTCTTCGCGGGAGAGGCCGGAGGCTGCGCGGGTTTCGGAGCGCTGGTCGAGAGCAGCCCGTCGAGCAACACGCCAAGCCGCGTCGCGATGTCCGTCGAGGCTGCGTTGATCGCCGCGTTCTGCTTCTCATGGTCGTACTGGAGAATCACGGGCAGCTCGAACGCATCGCGCGTCTCGACGCCGTCGTTCTTCATGGCCGTCAGGGAGGACGCGACCTCCCAGCGATAGCGGCCGTCGAGCTGCGAGAAGAAGTGCACCCGCAGCTCCACCAGCAGGAAGTACGGCGAGTCGGGCTGGTGGTTCTTCAGCGCGACCTTGCGCGTGTCGGTGATGCGGCCGTCTTTGAGCACCTCGAGCGGCACCTCGACGACGCTCAGGTTGCGGCCCTCGAGTTCCTTCGCGATCGCCTCTTTCAGCGAGTCGGGCGCGGTCGTGGCGTCACCTGAGTAGGTCGGGTCGACGACGTAGCCGACGAGAATCGGCGTGGCGGCGTCGAGGCGCTGACGCGGCACCTTCGGAATGCACGAGAGACAGAGCAACGCGACTGCAGCGAACACCCGGGCCGACATCAGAACCACCCTTCCGACTCGAGCGAGATGAGGTGATGCCACGCGATGGTCGAGCTCGGGCTGAAGACGTTGAATTGATCGAGCCGCTCGGCGAACGCGTTGCCGAAGGCGGCGTGCATGGTGCTGTACTGAAAGCCGTAGAGCAGGCGAATCGACGGCCGGTTGTAGATGCCGCGGCCCGTGGGGTTCAGCACCAGGCCCGTCTTCACCTGCACGGTGTTGCGCACGTTCTGATCGCCGAACTCGAGGCCGCGCGAATCAGGCAAGCCGCCCGCGGAGCGGAAGATCGAGTCGAACGACCCACGGAACAAGTTACCGTTGATGGAGCGCTCCTGCGCGAGCGAGGTCTCGAGCAGCACGTGCACCACGCGCGTCAGGTAGAGCTGAAAGCGCCCGACGACCGACATGTACTGCCGGTTCGCCTCGCTCGCGCTGATGGTGTCGGCGTAGTCGCGATCGGTGCCGTAGATGCCGGCCACCGCGAGATCGAGCCAGTCCTTCACGAGGTTGAGCTGCACCTCGTCGCCCAGCTGCAGCACGTAGCGATCGCGCGTGAGGTCGGCGGTGTAGACCGTCACCGACTGGCCGTTCCACGAGTCGGTGTAGAAGTTCTGCGGGTGCAGCCGCTGGTAGCGCGCGAAGAAGTTGTTCCAGCGCAGCGGGCCGAAGCCGCCAAAGCCAAGGTAGCCGACCGCGCGCCAGCTCGTGTTCAGCTGGCCCGACTGCTGCGGCCGCTGGAACTGATCGAACATGCCGGGGTTCTCTTCGAGGTACCGGCGCAGCACTTCGCGACGCAAGAAGTCCTCGTAGCGAACGTTCGGCGTCACGTACGACGAGAAGCGATTGCCGGCGATGAAAGGCTCGACGCCCACCTGCCCGCCGCCTCCGACCTCGAAGTGATCGTTCACGTGAACGCGAACGGCTCCGCCAGCGGTGAGAATCGGCACGTACTGCGCGCCGCGCTGCGCGAAACCCGAGTCACCGACGGTGAGCAACACGTCGAGGTGCTGGCTCTGGTAGCGGCCCGACAGGCCAATGGTGTCTTCGAAGAGCTGCGCCGGGCGAAAGTCGTAGAGCCCAAGGTCGCCGAAGAAGAACTGCTGCGTACCGAGCTGCCAGATGATGTTCGGCGCCAGAATGTTGCCGGCGCGCGCGTACAGCTGGCTCATGCGGAAGTTGTTCAAGAAGCCATTGAGCGGGTCGGCCGTCGACACCGTGCCGCCTTCGACGCGGGCGTGCAGGCTGGCCCAGATGTCGGTCGTGCCCGGCGGCGCCTGCAGCAGATCGAGCTTCATCTCGAGCGCCGCGTAGGTGCCTTCGTTCATCAAGCGCCCGTGCAGGTTCCAGAAGCCGAGGCGGCCGTTGCCTCCCTGGAAGTCGGGGCGCGCGCTGATGCGGTAGTAACCACCAGCGCTGAAGCGGCTGTCAGGAGCCTGCGCGAACGCAAACGCCGACAGCAGGAAGAAGCCAGCGAAGAAGGAACGATTCACGCACGAGGCGAGATAGCCCAGTGACGGCGGTTTTTCGCGCTTTCAGATTCGGTGCATCGCCGCGCGCAGCCGCTCGATGGAGTCCATCAACCGCACGTCGGGCTGCTCGAACCGCAAGCCCATCGCCTCAGACGTCGCCCACATGACGCGACCGAGCACTTCGATCGGCTCCTTCGCGGTGGGAAGCTCCATGCGCACCGGCACCAACGTCATCAGCGACAGCGGGTTCTTCGTCACCACGCACACGCCGCCTTCACTCACGTCACGCGCTTCGTCGGTCAGACGAAGGCTGCTGCTCGACACCAACCGTACAGGGAAAGAGGCAGGCACTCGCGTGTGCCGCCGTGCCTGCGTGTAGCCGGGCCTCTTGCTCACGAAGATCTCGACGCTCATCGAATCGTCCTTCCCCCTTTGCGACGGGCGGTTTCTCGCGCAGGACGATCAGAATCGCAAATCACAACGCGTCAGGCCTTCGCTGACGTTTGCTGTGACTGTTTTCTTTCACCGGGTCACTTCGACTCGAGAACCACCATGCTGCGCGGCTTGAGCGTGTACTGGCCCGAGACCTCGACGCCGTTGTCACGCCAGACGTTGTTCGACTTGCGGGCGGGCAAGCTCAGCATCGTCAGCGTCGTCGCCTCGTCCCAGTACGCCTGCGTGTCGATGACGCGCTTCCAGGTGCGGCCAGCGGGAATCGTGAAGGGCACGTCGAAGGTCTCGCCGTTGATGAGAATGGCGAGCTCGGGGCCCTTCGTCTTGTCGTAGTAGTGCAGCATGAGCTGCTTCGAGCCCCAGTTCGGCGGCTCGGTGTTGCCGGCGCTCTTCCACGAGAACGGCGCCGCCGCGCCTTCACCCGTGCTGCCGTACTCGCTCGGCGCGAACGCGTAGGCGTGGTCCTTGCGGAACTGAATGACGTTCTTCACGAAGTCGAACATGCGGTGCCGGTGGTCTTGCGACTGGTAGGTGCCCCAGTCCATCCAGTTGGCCTCATTGTCGGCGAGCGTCGAGTACGCGTTGTTGTTGCCGAGCTGCGTGCGCAGCCACTCGTCGCCCATGTAGATGAGCGGCGTGCCGTGGCTCACCATCATCGCGAGGTACGTGTTGCGCATGAGCTGACGCTTCATGCCTTCGTTGGTGCCCCAGTCGCGCGAGCGGTTGTTGCTCTCGCCCGAGACCTTCTCGCACCACGACGAGTTCGGCTCGCTGCAGCAGATCGGGTTCAGCGGGCCGCAGCCGTTCTGTTTGTTCGCGTACGAGAACAGGTCGTACATGGTGAAGCCGTCGTGCACCGTCACGAAGTTGTACGAGTGGTACGGCTTGCGGCCATTCCACTGGTACCAATCGGTCGAGCCGGTGAGGAAGAAGCCGCCGTCTTTCACCTCGCGCGAGTTCAGGCGGAAGTTGTCGTCGTTCCAGAACGCGCGCCACCAGTCGCGGAAGCGGCCGTTCCACTCACCCCATCCCGTGCCCGGCTTGTTCGTCGAGTTGGGGAACAACCCGATGCGCGTGCCGAAGCCGTTGGCGAACTCGTTGTTGTTGGGGCCGTTGAAGCTCTTGCCGAGATCGTAGCCGCCGGCCGCCCAGGGCTCCGAGACGAGGCGCGTGTTGTACTTCTGCAGCACCGGGTCGTCGGCGATGTCCTGCAGCACGGTGTTCTTCGGGTCGTCCCAGATCCAGTACTCGCCGTCGCGCTCGCCGAGCACCGGCGCGAGGTCGAAGCGGAAGCCGTCGACGTGCATCTCTTCGGCCCAGTAACGGAGCGAGTCGATGATCATTCGGCGAAACGGCTTGTGGTTCGCGCGCGTCTGGTTGCCGACGCCAGAGTTGTTCCAGTACTGCTTGCGGTTGTTGGGATCGAGCCCGTAGTACGCGTTGTTGTCGAAGCCGCGCATGTTGAAGAGACCGACGACCTCTTCGGGGTCGAAGTTGGTGAGCGACGCGTTCGTCACCCACGGGTCGGGGTTGAAGTCGAACTCGAGCTTCTGACGCCAGAAGCCGCCTTCGCCGGTGTGGTTGTAGACGACGTCGAGCATCACCTCGATGTCGTGCTGGTGCAGCTGGTCCACCATCCACTTGAACTCGTCGATGATCTCGTGGCCGTCGCGTTTCCACGCGTAGGTGTTCTCGGCGATGAAGAAGCTCAACGTGGAGTAGCCCCAGTAGCCGCCGTCGCTCGGCTTCTCGAAGGGCGGCATGATGTGAATGGCCGTCACGCCGAGTTCTTTGAGGTACGCGGCCTTCTCGCCGAGCCCGCGGTAGGTGCCGGGGTGTTCGACGCCAGACGCGGGGCTCGCGGTGAAGCCCTTCGGGTGAAGCTCGTAGACGATGAGATCGTTCCACCGGTGGCCGACGGTGCTCTGGTTCTGCCGCTTCTGCCGGTAGGTGGTCTCGTTGGCGCTCCACTCGTAGAGCGACTTCACGACGACCGACTTCGAGGCGGCCGCGTAGGTCGACTCGGTGCGCTTGGGGCCGGTGGCGACGCTGCCCTTGCTCCAGTCGTGATCGCGGTGAATCGCCTTGCTGTACGGGTCCCACAACAGCTTGTTGGGGTTCATGCGGTTGCCGTCGGCGTCGACGTCGGCCTTGAAGCCCTTGATGGTGCCGGGAACGAACACACCGCCGTCGGGCTCGGGCTCGTACGTCCAGTTCGGGCCGAAGGTGATGAAGCCGTAGTGCTGCCCGACGCCGATGCCTTCGACGTACAGGTTCCACACGTCGCCGAAGCGCTTCATCGGAAACTGGCGCGTGGGCGTCGACGACTCGGGGTTGTCGAAGAGCAGCAGCTCGATGCGCTCAGCCCGCTCGGAGTAGACGGCGAAGTTCACGCCCTTGTCGATGAGCGTCGGCCCCATGTGCTCGAGGTTCTCGATCTTCTGCGCGTCGAGCGACGGCGCCTTGTCTTGAGTCTGGTACAGCCGCGCGCTGGTGCCCGGGCTGCAAGAGAAGACGAACAACCCGGCGAAAAGAACCTGGAGGAGACGCATCGCGGGTGAGCTGTAGCAGAAGGCCTGCTTTCAAAAACAGCCCGCTCAACCCCCGAAATACGTGAAGGCGAACTGCTTCTTGAACTCGGCCAGCGGCATCGAGAACTGGCCGTCGTCTTTGCCGTCGCCGGCGGGCTCACCGTGGCCCCACGGGTTGCGCAGCTGCACGAACTTCTGGCCGTCTTTCTCGCTCACCCCGAGCACCGCATAGACGTGCCCCTTCGCGAGCCCGGTGCCTTCGTAGTCCCTCAGGAAGGGCGCGGTGCTCGCGGCGACGGGCCGCTTCTCGTCGAGCGCGTTCTTCATCTTGCGGAAGAGCGAGCCTTCTCCTTCGACCGCGTTCGCCGTCATCGCTCCCGATTTTCCCGTGAGCGCTTGCCAGATGGTGACGGGGCTGCCGCCGACGCCGACGCGCTGATAGCCGCCGTCGAGCTTCGCGTAGGCCTTCTCGATGATGAGCGGCCAGAGTTCTCCGACGTCGCGGCCGTGCGCGTAGAGCGGCGTCTTGCCGTCCTTCGTCGGCATGTCGCCGTCGACCGTGATCTCGAGTTCCTTCTGGCCACGAGTGAAGAGCCCGAGGAACGAGTCCTTGTGGAACTTCACGGTGTACGTGCCGTCGGCGTTCTCGCGAATCGCGTTGCGAATGACGTCGGGCTGCACGTTCGCCAGCGAAGACAGGCCCGACACCAGGTAGCAGTTCCCCAGGGAGCCCTGGAGCGCGTCATCGGGCGAGACGCCGTTCTTGATCGCCGTGCCCTGCGTCGGAACCCACGTCGCCACGTCGCGGTGCTTCTTCGCCACCTGCGGGTCGGGCAGTCGTGGGCCCCAGCCGGCAGGCGCGGTGGGCGTCGCAGGCGCGGTCGGTGCGGCAGGGCTCGAAGGCGTGGTCGTCGAAGGAATGACCGGCACGAGGGCCGGCCCAACTGGCTTGGGCATGCGCCAACGGTATCGCGCTCCACGCGGGTGACGGCCTTCAGAATCAGAAACCCTCGAGCGCTTCGGTTTCGAAACGCTGGAGCGCCGTGTCATGCAGAAAGCCACGCCTCCGCGTGCGGGCTCCTGTACCGTGCGCCACGTGTCAGGGCTGCGACTGGTCGGCATCAAGAAGAGCTACGGCGACAACCCGGTCGTGAAGGGCGTCGATCTCGAGGTCGCTCCGGGCGAGTTCCTGGTGATGGTCGGGCCGTCGGGCTGCGGCAAGACGACGTTGCTGCGGGTGATCGCCGGCCTCGAGCAGGTCGACTCGGGCCAGGTGGTGATGGACGGGCAGGAGCTCACCAACGTTCCCCCGCGCGATCGCGACGTGGGCATGGTGTTCCAGAGCTACGCGCTCTACCCGCACATGACGGTTCGCGAGAACCTCGCCTTCGGCCTCGAGCTTCGCAAAGTGCCGCGCGCCGACATCGACACCCGCGTGGCCGAAGCCGCGAAGATGCTCGAGCTCTCGCACCTGCTCGATCGCAAACCCAAAGCGCTCTCGGGTGGGCAGCGTCAGCGCGTCGCCATGGGTCGCGTGATCGTTCGCCGCCCTCGCCTCTTCCTCTTCGACGAGCCGCTCTCGAACCTCGACACCGCGCTGCGCGTGCAGATGCGCGGAGAGCTCGCCCGCCTGCACCGCCAGCTCGGCGTGACGATGATCTACGTCACCCACGATCAGGTCGAAGCGATGACGCTCGCGACGCGCGTGGCGGTGTTCAACAAGGGCGTTCTTCAGCAGCTCGGCCCGCCGCTCGAGCTGTACCACCGGCCGCAGAACACCTTCGTCGCCACCTTCCTGGGGTCGCCCTCGATGAACCTGCTCGATGCGCGGCGAGAAGGCGCGCAGCTGGTCGGTCAGGGCTTCACGATCGACGCAGTGGGTGACGCCGCAGGCGACGTGAAGCTCGGCCTGCGCCCGCAGGATCTGACGATCTCGAACGACGGCCCGTTCGCTGGAGAAGTCGAAGCCGTCGAGCGGCTGGGCTTCGATGGCTACGCGTTCTTGAAGACCGCGGCCGGCCCGATGGCGGCGCGCTTCGATGGCACCGTACCGGTCGACGTCGGGCAGCACGTGAAGGTCAAACCGAACGGCGACATTCTTCACGTCTTCACTGCCGACGGAGCGAAGGCGCTTCGGCACCCCGAGGCGCGCCGGTGATGCGGTGGGCTTGGCTGGCCGTCGCGTTCGCGCTCACGGCGCATGCCGCCGAACCGCTCAAGCTCTGGCACGCGTATCGAGGCGGTGAAGAGCAGGCCATCGAAGCCGCGGTGAAGAAGTTCACCGCCGAGACCGGCATTCAGGTCGAGCTGCTCTCGGTGCCGTACGACGCGTTCTCGTCGAAGCTCACCAGCGCGATTCCGCACGAGGCAGGGCCCGACGTCTTCATCTTCGCGCACGAGCGGCTGCGGCAGTTCCACCGGCTCAAGGTCGTGGACCCGTCGACGAAACGAATCGATCGCTCGAAGTACTTCAAGAGCACGGTCGACGCGCTCGAGGTCGATGGCGAGCTGTA
>JAEUJR010000013.1 GCA_016793585.1 Archangium sp. | reverse complement strand
GCGTCTTGTGCGTCGTCGACGTGACGATGTCGGCGTGGGGCACGGGGTTCGGGTGCATGCCGCCGGCGACGAGGCCCGCGATGTGCGCCATGTCGACGAGCATCGACGCGCCCACCGAGTCGGCGATCGCTTTGAACCTGGGGAAGTCGAGCGTGCGCGGGTAGGCCGACGCGCCGACGATCAGCAGCCGCGGCTTGTGCTCCTTCGCCAGGCTCTCGACCTGCGCGAAGTCGATCGTCTCGGTGTCTCTCGTGAGGCCGTAGTGCGCGACCTTGTACGTCTTGCCCGAGAAGTTGAACGTCGAGCCGTGCGTGAGGTGGCCGCCCGAGTTGAGGTCGAGCGTGAGCATCGTCTCGCCCGGCTTCATCAGCGCCATGAAGGCCGCCATGTTGGCCTGGCTGCCCGAGTGCGGCTGCACGTTCGCCGCCTGCGCTCCGAAGAGCTTGAGCGCGCGATCGATGGCGAGCGACTCGGCCTTGTCGACCTCTTCGCACCCGCCGTAGTACCGCTTGCCGGGGTAGCCCTCGGCGTACTTGTTGGTGAGCACCGAGCCCGAGACCTCGAGCACGGCGGGGCTGACGAAGTTCTCCGAGGCGATCAGCTCGAGCCCGTCTTCCTGACGGCGGGTCTCGGCGTGAATGATCTCGGCGATGGCGGGGTCGACCTGCGACAGCGTGGCGGTGTTCTCCATGGGGAGCGCTGGTAACGCAGCGGGCCCAGCGGAGCAACAGCGCTGGGGTCGTCGGGCCCCGCGGTCGCAGCAGCGCTTTCACTTCTGCAATGGCTGGAGCTTCGACGACCCGGGAGTGCCCCTCGCAGAGCCACGAAAATGCAGCGGGTCGACATCGGTCTACCTGATGCAGTCGCCTCGCGTATGAACACAAGCGCCTTCGTCGAAGCCCATGTCGCGTGGAAGCTCAGGTTGAGGAAGTACCTCGATGGTCTTCCGATCGACTTCGACGTGCAGCGGGCGAAAGACGCCAACACCTGCGAGCTCGGGGCATGGCTCGCGCAGAACCCCGGGCATGACGAGCTTCGCCGGCTCCACGTGGCGTTTCACGAGCGTGCAGGCGCCGTCGTCGACCGCGCAAAGTCGGCGGGCCCCGCAGCGGCCAAGCAGCTGCTCAACTCCGAGGAGTTCGCGGCCGCGACCTCGGCCGTCGTGAAGGCGCTGATGGGGTTTGGTGAGCCGAGCGTGGCGAAGCAACAGCCGATCCTCGACTTCAACGCCGTCGTCGTCGCGCACATGGAGTGGCGAAACCGCCTCAAGCGCTGGCTGTCGTCTGGCGCGGCCGACTTCGACCCCGCCCTCGTCGGCCGCAGCGACGCGTGCGCCCTGGGAAAGTGGATCGCCTCGCAGCCAAAGAACCCGAAGCTCGCTCACGTGATCGCCGCGCATGATCAGTTCCACCGTGTGGCGAACGACGTGGTGACGGCTCAGCAGACCGACCCGCAGCAGGCGCTGGCGCTGCTCGAAGGAGCCGGCTTCAAGACCGCCTCCTCCGAGGTCGTCAACGCGCTCACCAGGTGGAAGGCCGCCTGACGATCAGGGCGCGATCGACGTCTGGAACAGCTTCGCCTCGCTCGCCGTCACCTTCACGGGGAAGAGCCCGGCCTGCACCGTCGTCGCGTTCAGGGTGTTGAAGAAGAGCGACGCGGTGCCGGTGGGCAACTGGGCGAGCGTCGCCGCGGGAATCGTCGCCGTCCCTGCCGCCGCAGGGTACTCGCAGCTGATCTCGTCGGCGCCTGCGATCACCTCGATCGACACCGTGCCCACCCCGCCGGTCCAGCTCACGGTCAGGCCTGTCGCCTTCGAGATCGCAGGGCAGGTGCTCTGGGTGCACACCGGGGCGGTCAACGTCGCCCCCGTCGGAGCGTTCACCTGCGCCGTGAAGGCGGGCACCGTCGCTCCAGCGGCCGACACCCCGATCGGCCCGCCAGCCACGAAGATCGGCCCAGAGATGACCTTCTGGTAGCCCATGCCTCCGGGCATCAGCGTCACGCCGCCGTCTGCCAGGCCGGTGATCGTGAGATCGCCCGCGCTGACCATGCCGCCATCGGGTGGCGTGCCCGCGTCGGCCGCCGCTGCGCAGTTCGAGAGTCGGCAGGCGCCGATGGTCGACGTCGTGCAGCCGGTGAACTGCGAAGGAATCTCGAAGAAGTTCGCCAGCACCATGCCCGAGCGGAAGGGCTGGCCCGCCACCTCGAGGCTCGACTGAGAGAGGGTGACCGAGCCGATTCGCGTCGGCCCTGCCGAGCCGCCTGCCGACGCAGTTCCGCCCGCCGACGCAGCGCCTCCCGCTGACGCAGTGCCTCCCGCCGACGCAGCGCCGCCGCCTGCGCCCGAGAGCCCGCCACCGCTCCCGGCATCAACCGTCACCGTCATGGGACTGCAGCCCGCTGCCACCAGCGCCACCACGATCAGCTTCTTCATCGAGTGTGTCCTCCCCGCGAACGGCGTGTGCGCCGCGCCTTGTGCCAGTTGCGCGCCAGCAGACACCCGCCGTGCTTTCGCGGGAGTTCGCAACACGTCGACGGCTTCACCCGGCTCGCGTGACACAGACGCCATGACATCGGCGTCGTCGGGTCACGAGCTGAGGCGAATCAGGGAACCAACCAGGCGTTCGCTTCGAGCGACACCGGAGGATCGGCCACGCTCGCGCCGGCCTCACGAATCCACCGCATCTGCGAGAACGCGTTGCCGCCCGCCTTGCACACCGCCTCACGCAGCGCCGCGAAGGTCGCGTCGTCGTTCTCGAGGCGATCGACCTTCACCCAGCCGATGTTCTTCGCTCCGGCCGGCACGTCGGTGCCCGCGGGGTAGTCGGTCGCTTCACAGCCCTGATCGACGAGCCGCACCTTCGGCGCTGCCTCGGGCTTCTTCACGAACGGTTGAATCTCGGTACGGCACCCGACGAGACACACGACCGCGAGGAGCAGCGCCCTCATCGCTTCGCCTCCAGCGCCTTCACCTTGTCGACGCGCGCCTGGTGTCGCCCGCCCTCGAAGGCCGTGGTGAGGAACACCTTCGCGATCTCGAGCGCCACCCCACCGCCGGTCACCCGCTGGCCCAGACACAACACGTTGGCGTCGTTGTGCTGCCGGGTGGCTCGCGCCTCGAACTCGGTGCGGCAGATGGCGGCACGAATGCCGTGCACCTTGTTCGCCGCGATGCTCATACCGATGCCGGTGCCGCAGATCAGAATGCCGAGGGCCGGCGTACCCTTCACCACGAGGTCGGTCACCCGCGTGGCGAAGTCGGGGTAGTCGACCGAGACCGTCGAGTCAGGCCCGAGATCGATCACCTCGTGGCCCAGCTTCTTCAGCTCGGTCACGAGCTCGGCTTTGAGAGCGACTCCAGCGTGGTCGGCGGCGATGGCGAGTGCGGTCACGGGGCCGCGTTGTAGCGCACTGGCGAAGTGGAGGAACGCTCCACGGGCCGGTACGCGTCCAACCCTCCATGGAACGCCGCGCGCTCGCCCTCGCCCTCGTCGTCAGCACCCTCATCGCCTCGGTCGCCTGGAGCGTCGTTCGCCTCTCGCGCCCCACCACCATC
>JAEUJR010000010.1 GCA_016793585.1 Archangium sp. | reverse complement strand
GGTGCGGTTGTCGCGGGTCTTCTGCACGCCGCTCATGACGTTGACCGTCTCGCGGTCGGCCATGATCGTCGCGGTGTAGAGGTCGAACCAGCCGACCTCCTTCTGGTACTTCGCGCCGATGGAGACGTGGAACTGCTCGTGCTGGTGCACCCACGCGATCGACTCGTTGCGCACGCCGAGCCAGCAGTAGCCGACGGCGATGAGGCCCGCGAGGATCGAGGCTGTCGCGACCGCGGGCAGTTTGAATGACTTGCCCAGGTTGCCCATGGTGATCGCGAAGCGTTTGGCGCGTTCCGTCGTTTCGGTGCCGAGCGCTGCGCGCACCATCCAGTTGCAGAGCCAGACGACCGCGATGGCCGCGAGGATCCACCCGATACTGGTGCCGTTGCGGCCCGTGCCCCAGTTCGTCCAGCCGAAGACCATCACGGTGACGAGGGCGGTGAAGCCGAGGCGCTTCTCACGCTCCCACTTGTCGCCGGTGAGTCGATCGATGACCAGCAGGGCCATGAAGGCCTCGATGGTGATGATCTTCAGAATGCCGGACAGGTAGTGGCTCATGCGTGGTGTGCTTGCGTGGCAACGGCGCGGCCCGTATTGGGCGAGACGCTGTAGCCGCCCACATTTCCGGAGTCACCATGAGCGTTCAGGAAAGCGACATCTTCAAGGCCCTCTCGACGGTGATGGATCCCGACCTGAATCAAGACGTCGTGAAGGCCGGCATGGTGAAGAACCTGAAGATCGACGGCGGCAAGGTGAGCGTGACGATCGAGCTCACGACGCCCGCGTGCCCGATGAAGGAGAAGATCAAGACCGACGCCGAGACGGCGCTGAAGGCAGTGGCAGGCCTGTCGGAGCTGAAGCTCGACATGACGGCGAAGACCCGCGCGGGCCCGATGGGCGCGTCGAAGGAGTCGCTGCTGCCTGGCGTGAAGAACGTGGTGCTCGTGGGCGCAGGGAAGGGTGGCGTCGGTAAGTCGACGGTCGCGCTCAATCTCGCGTGCGCCCTCGCGAAGCACGGAGCCCAGGTCGGCCTGCTCGACGCTGACTTCTACGGCCCGTCGATTCCCGTGATGACGGGCATCAAACGCAAGCCGGTGAGCCGTGATGGAAAGAACCTCGACCCACTCGAAGCGCACGGCATCAAGGTGATGTCGATCGGCTTTCTGATCGAGGCCGATCAGGCGCTGATCTGGCGCGGGCCGATGTTGCAGGGAGCGCTGCTCCAGCTCGTTCGAGACGTGAACTGGGGAGAACTCGACTACCTCGTGCTCGACCTTCCGCCCGGGACCGGCGACGTGCCGCTGACGATCGCGCAGCAGGTTCGCAGCTCGGGCGCGGTGCTGGTGACGACGCCGCAAGACGTGGCGCTGGCCGACGTCGTTCGCGCGAAGCAGATGTTCGACAAGCTGCACGTGCCGGTGCTCGGCATCGTCGAGAACATGAACCAGTTCGTCTGCCCGCACTGCGGCAAGGGCACGCACATCTTCGACGTGGGCGGTGGGCGCAAGGCCGCCGAGATGATGGACATGGCGTTCCTCGGAGACGTCGCGCTGGACCTGAAGATTCGTCAGGGCGGTGATCGCGGCATTCCGGTGACGGTCGGTTTCCCGGAGAGCGAAGAGACGAAGTCGTTCATGGCGATCGCCGGCAAGGTGGCTGCGCGCATCTCGCAGGAGAACGTCGCGCGTCAGGCTCCGGTCGTGAAGATGGCCACGACCTGAGCGCGACAGCCTCAGGCGGGAACCGGGCTTCACTCATGGTGTCGAGGGGTCGTGCTTCGGTGCCTCGTCATCGTCGTGAACGTCGCGTGCGTCAAAGCCCGAGGAACGCGCGAAGTTGTCTCTGCTCGCGAGTTCCTCCACACGAGCTGGAACATGCCCGCCTCGGCCCAGGCCCGCTTTCTCGGAAAGCCCCTGCTGGTCGCGGGACTCGTTGAGCGACAGCAAGGCGCCGAACTGCTTCTCCAGACCGATGAACGCGGGTTCTTCGTCCGGTTCTGGCTTCGCTCAGATGCTGGCTCGCTTCAGCGAGGTCAGTTGGTGGCGGTCACTGGCATCGTGAGCACTGTCGACAAAGATGCGCCTGCGCTCCGCGAGTGCGAACTGAGCTGGCTCGGCGACCGACCGGATTCTCGGCCTGACGAACGGCAGACCATCATCGCAGCGGCCTCGGCCGCGCTCTGTGCTGCTGCCGATCGGGAGCGCGAGTTCGCATCCACGAAACTCCCAGCGAGTCACCCGATCGCGCGAGAGGAGCGCGCACTGACCGAGCGCCTCGAGCGCCAAGCCCACGCAGTTCTTGGCGGCTCAACTCCGCTGGCCTGTGAACACCCGCTGGTCTCGCTGGCTCGTTCATGCCCCTGGCCGGCGCTGTTCTCTGGCGAAGAGGTCGTCGAAGGCGGGCGCGTCTTCCGCTCGAAGCCCACGCTCGAAGACCTCGAACGAGGCTCGGAGTGCTCGACTGCTCAGGTCAAAGCCGTCCTCGAACGGCTGCACCTCAGGGAACCGTGAACACGATCATCGCCGTGATGTTGTGATTCATCCGATCGGCCGCGGGTGCCGGCCGCTCGACGAAGTTGTTCATGTATCCGAGCTCGAACTGCCACTCGGCCACCTTCAGGTTGATGCCAGCGAAGACGCGATTCTGATCGAACCCTGTCACCGGCCCGTTCGTCACCGTGTTCAGCGTGAAGAAGACCTCGTCGTACAGCGCCACGCCCCACGGAGACTCGGCCCCGAACCGGATCACCGAGCGCACCATGTGCCGCACGCGAATCGACGCTCCATCGGTGTTCGCGATGAACCGCTCTTCGACACGCGATCGATTCACCAGGCTCACCACGCCGAACTTGTGCTCGACCAGCACCTGCTGCCACGGCCGCTGCTCATCGCGGTAACTGGGAATGAACGACGGCGTCCACCCGTAGCCGACCCACAACGAGACGTTCGGCGACACCTGGTACCCGACCGCCGGCCGCAGCAGCAGCCGATCGAACTTCCTCTGCGTCAGGCTCACCCGTGGCTGCGCCTCGAGGTACCAGCGGAACCGATCATGCCGGCCCCAGACGTTCAGCACCGTCCAGCTGTCGACGTCGTGCTCGAGCGCCTGCGCTCCCGAAGCCGTCGCGACCAAAAGCCCCAGCGTCAGCAGGACCCTCATGGCCGCGAAGTACCACGCCTGAAACACGACGGCCCCCGGTTCCCTGAAGGAGCCGGAGGCCGTGTGCTGCCACTCCATGAGTCGGAGTGACTGGGCGAATTACATGCCCATGCCGCCCATACCGCCCATGCCGCCACCAGCACCGGCCGGCGCCTTGTCCTCATCGCGCGGCTTCTCGGCGACCATCGCCTCGGTGGTGAGCATCAGCGAGCTGACCGACGCCGCGTTCTGCAGCGCGCAGCGCGACACCTTCGCCGGGTCGATGACGCCGGCCGCCAGCAGGTCCTCGAACGCGCCCGTCGCCGCGTTGAAGCCGAAGGCGCCCGTGCCTTCCTTGACCTTGTTGACGATGACCGAGCCCTCGAGGCCGCCGTTCGCCGAGATCTGGCGCAGCGGCTCCTCGAGCGAGCGACGGATGATGTCGACGCCGAACTTCTCCTCGGTGTTGACCGTCACGTCCTTCAGCGCGTTGAGGCAGCGAATGAACGCCACGCCACCGCCAGGAACGATGCCTTCCTCGACGGCCGCGCGGGTCGCGTTGAGGGCGTCTTCCACGCGAGCCTTCTTCTCCTTCATCTCGGTCTCGGTGGCCGCGCCGACGTTGATCACCGCCACGCCGCCCACGAGCTTGGCGAGCCGCTCCTGCAGCTTCTCCTTGTCGTAGTCGCTGGTGGTCTCTTCGACCTGCGCGCGGATCTGCTTCACGCGGGCCTCGATGTCCTTCTGAGCGCCAGCGCCGTCGATGATCGTCGTGTTGTCCTTGTCGACCTTCACCCGCTTGGCGCGGCCGAGGTCGCTCAGGGTCACGTTCTCGAGCTTGAGGCCGAGGTCTTCGGCGATCAGCTTGCCGCCCGTGAGAATGGCGATGTCTTCGAGCATGGCCTTGCGGCGATCACCGAAGCCAGGCGCCTTCACCGCGCAGACGTTGAGCACGCCGCGGATCTTGTTCACCACGAGCGTCGCGAGCGCCTCGCCCTCGACCTCTTCGGCGACGATGATGAGGGGCTTGCCGGCGCGCGCCACCTGCTCGAGCAGCGGGAGCAGATCCTTCATCGACGAGACCTTCTTCTCGTAGATGAGGATGAAGGGGTCGGCGTGCTCGACCTCCATGCGGTCGGGGTTCGTCACGAAGTACGGCGAGAGGTAGCCGCGGTCGAACTGCATGCCTTCGACGACGTCGAGCTCGGTCTCGAGGCCCTTCGCCTCTTCGACCGTGATCACGCCTTCCTTGCCGACCTTGTCCATCGCCTCGGCGATGATGTTGCCGATCGTGGTGTCGCCGTTGGCCGAGATGGTGCCGACCTGAGCGATGTCCTTCTTGCCCTGCGTGGGCTTCGAGAGCTTCTTCAGCTCGGCGACGATGGCCGCGACGGCCTTGTCGATGCCGCGCTTGATCTCCATCGGGTTGTGGCCGGCCGCGACGAGCTTGGCGCCCTCACGGAAGATGGCCTGCGCGAGCACGGTCGCGGTCGTGGTGCCGTCGCCGGCGATGTCAGAGGTCTTCGAGGCGACCTCCTTCACCATCTGCGCGCCCATGTTCTCGAACTTGTTCTCGAGCTCGATCTCCTTGGCGACGGTGACGCCGTCCTTGGTGATCGT
>JAEUJR010001148.1 GCA_016793585.1 Archangium sp. | reverse complement strand
CGAGACGGTCGTGCGCGGCGTGAAGGACCGCCGCGAGGTGACACAGGTGCGGCTCACGCAGTCGGAGTTCCGCATGGTGGCGGGCACCAACAACGACGCGTTCAAGGTGGTGCAGAACCTGCCGGGTGTGGCGCGCTCTCCGTTCGGCGGCGGGCTGCTCGTGGTGCGCGGCTCGAAGGCGTGGGACTCGCGCATCTACGTCGACGAGATTCAGATTCCGCAGCTGTTCCACTTCGCGGGCGTCGTGGCGACGTTCAACTCGGCCAACATCGAGAGCATCGCGTTTCAGCCCGGGAACTTCGGCGTCGACTACGGCCGCAGCATCGGTGGCCTCATCACCGCCGACGCGAAGACGCCGTCGAAGTCTGGGGTGCACGGCTTCGTCGACGTGAACGTGTTCGACGTGTCGGCGATGGTCGAAGCCCCGCTCTCCGACACCTGGAGCGTCTCGGGTTCGGCCCGCTACGGCCTCGCGCAGTACGTGTTGCCTGCCGCACTTCGCGCCTTCGCGCCAACGTCGTCGGTCGGCTTCGGGCTCGCGCCGGAGTACTGGGACTATCAGCTGCGCGCCGAGCGCAAGACGCCCAACTCGAAGAACCGGCTCTTCGTCGCGGCCTTCGGCTCCTCCGACCGCTGGGCCTTTCTGTCGCCCAACCCGCTGCTCGACCCTGACGTCGAAGGCAACCAGGTCTCTGCGGGGACGACGAACCTGTACAACCGGCTCGTCTTCGGCGTCGACCACAAGCTCTCCGACCGGCTCACGTTCATCTCGCGCAACGCCATCGGCTTCGACGTCAACACCCAGTCGAGCACGGTGCAGGAGATCTTCTTTCGCAACACACAGGTGCCCATGCAGCTGCGCGAGCGCTTCAAGCTCGACGTGCCCGAAGCGAAGCTGGTGTTGAACGCGGGGCTCGACGCGCTGGTGACGCCGACGACCTTCGACGCGCAGCGCCCGCCGCAGTTCCGCCCCAACCAGCTGCCCGACCCGTACGTCACGCGCCGCCTCATCGCCGAGACCGAGCGTGGCGTGTACGTCGAGCCCGGCGTCTTCATCGACGCGACGTGGACGCCGGTCGAGTCGCTGCAGGTGCGCGGCGGCCTGCGCCTCGACGGGGAGCTCGCGGTGATGCGCAAGGTCTGGGTGAACCCGCGCCTTGCGGTGCGCTACAGCCCACTCGACTTCCTCACCTTCAAGGCCGGCGCAGCGATGTACCAGCAGCCGCCGGACTACCGCACAGGCCAGCTGTCTCCCGTCTTCGGCAACCCGGGCCTCAAACCCGAAGGGGCGTGGCACTTCACGGCGGGCAGTGAGCTGCGACTGTTCAAGTTCGTCGAGCTCGACGTGCAGGGCTATTACAAACATCTCTTCGACCAGGCGCGGTTGTCATTGGCGTCGGGCGGCAGTGACATTTCGATTCCCGGCGCCGAGACCCGCTACACGAGTGATGGCAAAGGCCGCGCGTACGGTGGCGAGGTGCTGGTGCGCGTGCGCCCGACGAAGTTCTTCCAGGGCTGGGTGTCGTATTCGTTGAGCCGCTTCGAGCGTGATGGCTACGGCGGCGTCGAGTTCGCGCCGGGCCCGCTCGACCAGCCGCACAACCTCATCGTCGTCGGCAGCGTGCAGTTGCCGTGGAACCTCAACGTCGGAGCCCGCTTCCGCTACGCCTCGGGTCCGCTCATCACGCCCATCGCCACGTCGCTGTTCGACGCGCAGGCCAACCTGTACGTGCCGATTCCCGCGCTGCCCTGGAGCCGCCGCCTGCCCGACTTCCTGCAGCTCGACGTGCGCATCGACAAGAAGTTCGTCTTCGAGAACTGGAGCCTCGTCGCCTACCTCGACGTGCAGAACGCCACCAACCGGCAGAACCCCGAGGCGCTGTTCTACAACTTCAATTATTCCGAGAGCGCGTTCGTGTATTCGATTCCAATTCTGCCGACGCTCGGTCTGCGAGGTGAGTGGTGATGCCTTTCCTTCGCTCAGCGCTTGCCAGCGCCGGTTTGTTCCTGGCCCTCACGGGGTGCACGAACGCGTCGTTCTCGCCCGAGACATTGGTGAACGACCTGCGCGTGCTCTCGATTCAGGTCGAGCCGCCCGAGGTGGGCCCCGGTGAGAACGCGAAGCTGTCGATTCTGAAGACCGACCAGCCCGGGGTCGTGTCGAGCCTCATCTGGGTGGGCTGCGAGCCCGACCCGCAAGACCTCGGGCGCTCGGCCTGCAACGACGCGGCGATTCTGTTGCGGCCCACCGAGATCGTGAACTACCCGCCGGGGCTGCAGCTGCTCGGCTTCGGCATCACCGCGCAGTACCGCTCGACGGCGACGGTGTTCGACGTGCTCCCGGCCGACAGTCTGATTCGTCGCACCGGCACCGTGGGGCAGGTGCTGGGCCTCGTCATCGGCGAAGACGTCGACCCGCTCGCGACCGGAGAGAAGCTGCGTGGCTATTTCGCGCGCATCGAAGCGAAGGAGACGCCCGTCGTCGTGTCGCTCACGCGCGTGCTGGTGAGTGAGAAGCCCGTCGCGCAGCGCAACAAGAACCCCGGCATCGTCGACCTCTTCGTCGACGGCGCGAAGCACCCGCGCGGTGGGCGCATTCCCGTGAAGGCCGGCGCGAAGCTCGCGCTCACGGTGCAGGTGCCAGACGACGTGCGCCAGACGTACGTCGAGCCGCAGCCGAGCGGTGACGTCCAGAAGGTCGAGACCGTCGTCGGCGCCTGGTACTCGAGCAGCGGCCGTTTCAGCCGTGAGCGCTTCGACGTCACCACCACTGACGCGACGACGTTCATCGCGCCGGGCTCGACCGAGTTCCCCGACGACCCGGTGCCTGAGCGGCGCACCGGCACCGTGTGGCTGGTCGTGCGCGACAACCGCGGCGGCCAGTCGTTCGACCGCTACCCGTTCTTCGTCTGCGACCCTTCGTTGCCGAACCCGACCGTCACCTCCATCGCGCCGCCGGCGACACCCGATGGGCCCGTGGTGGTGACGGG
>JAEUJR010001194.1 GCA_016793585.1 Archangium sp. | reverse complement strand
CACGCCGTGCAACACCACCGGTCGATCACGTCGCGTCTTCTCGAGCACTGCGCGGGGCCGACCACCCAGGCCCATGAAGTTCTCACTGATGGCCTCGACGAAATCGACGCGCGGCTGCTCCTCGAGGAACGCCGTGTAATGCCGATTGCGAAGGCCGACGCCGTGACCGATGGAAGGGAACATCAAGGGGCTCCAGACAGGTGAAAGGCGGTGAGCCCACGAACGATGGACCCACCGCCTTCGAAACACGAACGACTCGGCGATTACTTCTTCATCGCGTCGGCGACGATGGTGCCGCCCTTCGCCTTGCAGTCCTTCTCGGCGAGCGTCACCCAGCCCTTGCCCTTGCACTCGTTCTGGCCGGCGCAGTCGTGGGTCGCGCCGCCACAGGCGCCCTTGCCCTTGCACTCGTTGACGCCGCTGCACTTCACCTGCGCGGCCGCGTCCTTCGCGTCCTTCTTCGGCATCTCCTTCGGGCCGGCGAACGCGGCAGAGGCGAACATCGAGGCAACGGCGGCGGCAGCGACGAGGGCGTTGTTGGTCTTCACGTGAGGAATCTCCGGGGGTTCTGAGGAAAGCTCGCGGCCGAGAGTGGCGCGAGGTGCCGAGTGTACGTCGATGCCTGAAAACCGGTTTCACGCCCAAACGAAGAAACCCCGACGCGCCGCGAGGGCACGCCGGGGTTCCGGTTTCGAAAAGCGCGGGGCGAATTACTTCTTCGCGGGAGCGGCCTTCGGGTCAGCCGCCGGAGCCTTCATGAGCTCGACCTCGAGGGCGACCTTGATCTCCTTCGAGACGACCAGGCCGTTGTTGGCGAGCGGCATGTTCCAGGTCAGGCCCCAGTCCTCACGGTTCAGCGTGAGGGCGGCCGTCGCGGCGCGGGCCTTCGCGCCCTTCACCATCGGGTGATCGACCTCGGCCGACAGCTCGGTCTCGAACGTGACGGGCTTGGTGACGCCGTGCATCGTCAGGTCGCCGGTGACCTTCAGCTTGTTGTCGGCCGAGCCCTTCTCGATCTTCGTCGACTTGAACTTCGCCTCGGCGAACTTGGCCACGTCGAAGAAGTCGGGGCTCTTCAGGTGGTCATCGCGCTTGGCCATGTTCGTGTTGATGCCCTTCACGTCGATGGTGGCCTCGATGGTCGACTTGGTGACGTCCTTCTCGTCGACGTTGAACTTGCCCGAGACGGTGCCGAGCGTGCCGTTCACGTTGGTGATGCCGAGGTGCTTCGCGGTGAAGCCGGCGGTGGTGTGGGCAGAGTCGATGTCCCACGTGGCGGCGGAGGCGAGACCCGAGACCGCGAGAACGGCAGAGAGGATCAGCTTCTTCATGTTGGTTCAGTCCTTGGTTGAGGTGCTGCGGGGAGAAAACAGACGCGCTCTCAGCAACTGCGCGGCCACGAAGTAACCCCTCGTGATCGCAATCGCACGTCCCGTGTGTGCAACGGTGCGTCCAGTCGAGATGATTGGGTGGCTCTCAAACTGAGAGCGTCACTTCCGCTTCTTCGACTTCTTCTCGGGAGCGACCGGGGGGCCAGAGGCGGGCAGCGGCTGGTTGCCCTGCGCGAGCTTGAAGAGGCCGAAGAGCACACCGGCGATGACGATCCACACCTTCACGCCGAACGACGCGTCGCCGATGGGCGCGCCCCAGGTGAGCTGCACGGCCTCGTAGAGCACCCAGAAGGACATGATGGCGATACCGCCGAGCACCCATCGGTTGTGCCACGCACCGGCATCGGGCTCGGGCTGCTGCGCGCCTTCTTCGCCCCACTTCGTGAAGCTCCAGAAGACGAAGACCATCGCGACGACCGACGCGGCCGACATCGCCGTGTACTGCTGATCGAGATCGTGTGACTGGAACTGCAGCCACCCGAAGTTGATGAAGAGCGTCACGGCCGACATGCCCGCCATGATGAGCCCGACTTCACGCTTCTCGGCGTAGAGCGCGGCCATGCAGAGCAGGAAGCAGTAGTAGTAGTTGGTGAGCTCGGCTCCGAGAATGATCATGCCGACGCCGAGACACGCGCCCAGGTACAGCCGCGGGCCCGAGTGGCGAATGGCGAGGTAGAGCAGGGCGATCGACGCCAGCACGAGCAGCGCGAAGATCGGCTTCATCTCGTTCCACAGCTCGATCTTCTTGTCCTTCCACGGCTTCCACGCGTCGATGAGCAGGCGGTCGGTCATCTGCGCGCCAACGGTCGACGGGCGCCACGTGATCCACGTCTTCAGGCCCATCAGGTTGGTGAGCGGCGTGCTCGCGTGCTTGACGGTGTTCGCCGAGAAGCGCTTCCACATCGCCACGCCCGAGCCATCGGAGTCGCGCTTCGCCTTGGTCTCGAACGCCTCTTTGATGCGCGCGGCGACGACCTCGGCCGTGTCTCCGACCGCGAGGGGAACCGAGAGGGTCTCGTCTCCACCGATCTTCACCGAGAAGGTCGACGCTTCGGTCGTCGGGCTCTCGGCCTGGGCTGCGACACCACCGAGCACGAAGCCCGAGGCGCCGTCCAACGTCGTCGCGCCGAGCCCCGGCAGGCTGCTCGTGGGGAACAGGTTGGGCCCCTTGATCCACGTGGTCGGAGCACCCGTCTTCGAGTCGACGCGGGTGATCAGCACCTTGGTGCCGCCGGAGTCAGCAGGCTGCAGCTCGACCTTGAGCGTGTTCGGCGGCGTGCTGGTGAGCAACGCGAACGAGAGGCCCACGAGCACGACGGTGCCGACGGCTCCGCCGGCGAGGTACTTGAGGAACGCGGGCTCGAGCTTCTTGTTGCGACGGAAGTACTCGACGGCGGCGAGTGCAGGGCCGATCGCCGCAAGGCCGGGGAACAAGCGCAGCAGCACCGTGTACGAGAACGACAACCCACCGAGGAAGTGCTTCTCCTTCTTCAAGAGGCACACGCTGGCCACGAGATAGAAGAGCCAGTCGTGGCGGAGGAAGGCGCCACCAGTCCAGTAGTACCGGTTGGGGAAGTTGCAGCCGAGCACGATGCCGGCCATCGCGAAGCCGCGCGCGCCGAAGGCCCACCACACCATCAGCATGGTGAGGAAGATGTAGATCGGGTCGAGCAGGTTGACCTTGATGAGGCCGTCGCTCGTCGCGGGCACCAGGTTCGAGAAGAACTGGCCGGCGAGCGTCCACACGGGCGTGGCGTTGTACCCGTGGTCGACGTGGATCTCTTTCCACCGGTTCTCGTTCACCATCGCGCGGATGGAGTTGATGTCGTTCGTGTACTCGCGCCAGCGCTCGGGCGTGAAGTACTGCTTGCAGATCTGATCGGCGTTCGCGATCACCTCATCGGTCTTGGTGATGAGGTTCGTGCGCAGGTCGGTGTGATTGCGGCGCTGCACCTCGGCGAGGCGGCCGTTCTCGGCGTCGACCACCGCAGCGCAGTCGTACATGCGCTCGTAGCCGACCTCGGGGAAGTACTTCGCGCCGATGTAGTAGTGGTACGTGTCCCAGACGTGGACGAAGCCGCCGAAGTGCAGGTGGCCGAAGTTGAAGTACGCGAACACGCCCGCCATGCCGAGCGTCACCATCGTGCGATCGCGCAGGCGCTGAAACGCGAGCGGCCGCCCTTCATCAGCGAGCCGCATGCCCCAGCCGATGATCACCATCGCGGCGATGGCGACGCCGAACGCGACCGTCTGCACCGAGCCGTCGTTGTCGAGCCTGAACGACTCCGACGCCCACTTCGACGCGACGAAGAACTTCGACAGCAGGCCGATGATCAGCAGCACGCCGGCGGGCGCGATCAGATCGTACGGGCTGGTCGCGTCGGTGTGCTTCTTCTCGGGGGCTGCCGGCTTCGCTGCCTTGTCGGGAGAGGTGCTCATACAGGCGCGCGACTTAGCACGTCGGGGGCGGACTCCACTGATTCCCGAGGAAAGTAAGGGACTTCCGCAGACCCTTAGATCCACAATGCCGCCCACACGTTCGGAGGGGACATGAAACGACTACTCGCAGTGGCCGCAGTGTTCGCCGCGTCGTCTGCGCTGGCGCAGGGCATGTTGATTCCCACCGATCAGTCGCTCGGGCCGCTCGGCATCAAGTACCAGCGCGTGTCGGCCGAGATCATCGACGGCACCGCGGTCACGAAGGTCGAGCAGGTCTTCGTGAACTCCGCGCCGCGACAGCTCGAAGCGCACTACGTGTTCCCGCTGCCGAAGGGCGCCGCCCTGCAGGACTTCTACCTGTGGATCAACGGCAAGAAGACCAAGGGCGAGGTGCTCGAGAAGCAGAAGGCGACCGAGATCTACGAAGGCATCGTGCGCCGCCTGCAGGACCCGGGCTTGCTCGAGTACATCGACACCGACGCGTTCCGCGCACGCGTGTTTCCGGTGCCGGCGAACGGTGAACAGAAGATCGAGCTGACCTTCAGTCAGGTGCTCGATTTCCAGTCGGGCATCTACCAGTACCACTACCCGCTCGGCGCTTCGTCGCGTGGGGCTCCGGCGCTGACGGTGCGTCAGGACTTCGTCTTCTCGGCGCGCATCAGCTCGAAGACGCCGATTCGCAGCGTGTACTCGCCGACGCACAAGATGGGCGTGAACAAGAAGAACGACGCCGAGGCGATCGCCGGGTTCGAGATGGGCGCGGGCGCCGACATCTCGAAGGATCTCGATCTCTTCTACACGGTCTCTGACAAGGCCATCGGCTTCAGCTTCCTGCCGTACCGCCCGAACTCGGAAGATCCCGGCTTCTTCATGGCGCTGCTCTCGCCGAAGACCGAGCTCAAGGCCGACGAGGTGCAGCCCAAACGCATCACCTTCGTGATGGACACGTCGGGCTCGATGATGGGCGAGCGCATCAAGCTGGCCCGTGACTCGCTCAAGTACGGCGTGCAGCGCCTCAACGCGAAAGACGAGTTCAACGTGGTGCGTTTCTCGACCGACGTGGAGTCGCTCTTCGAGAAGCCGCAGCTCGCCAACGAAGCGAACGTGAAGAAGGCGCTCGACTTCATCGGCACCTTCGAGGCGGTGGGCGGCACGGCGATCGACGAAGGCCTGCAGCGCGCCCTCAAAGACGCCGAGGGTCGCGGCGGCATGTCGCACATCGTGCTGTTCGTCACCGATGGTCACCCGACGGTCGGCGTCACCGAGGAGCCCGAGATCTCGAGCCGCGCCAAGGCCGGCAACAAGGGCAGCCGCGTGTTCACCTTCGGCGTCGGTGAAGATCTGAACGCCCGCCTGCTCGACCGCATCGCCGAAGACGGCCGCGGCACGTCGGACTTTGCGCGCGACGGCAAGGACTTCGAGGTGCGCGTCTCGGGCCTGTTCGACAAGGTCGCGAACCCGGTGCTGGCCGACCTCTCGCTCGATCTCGCGGCCTTCGGTGCGTACGACGTGTACCCGAAGAAGCTGCCCGATCTCTTCAAGGGCACGCAGCTGGTCGTCACCGGCCGCTACCGCACGCCGAAGGAGTCGACGGTGGTGCTGTCGGGCTCGATGAACGGCAAGAAGCAGGTCTACGAGTACCGCGCCGACGCGGCGAAGGAGTCGAAGACGTACGACTTCGTTCCGCGCCTGTGGGCCATTCGCAAGGTGGGCTACCTGCTCGACGAGATTCGGCTCAACGGTGAGAAGGCCGAGCTGAAGGACGAGATCGTCTCGCTCGGAAAGAAGTACGGCATCGTCACGCCGTACACCTCGTACCTGGTCGTCGAAGACACGCCGATGCCGGTGGCGAACAACGTGCGCCCGCCGCCTCCGCCGCCGCGCCCGTGGCGTGAAGAGGAAGCCAAGCGCGATGTTCCGTGGAGCGCGCGTCAGCTCGGTGGGCTCGGCGGTGGCGCGAGCGCAGGCCCCGCTGCTTCCGCTCCGGCGACGCCTGGCCGAAGGGGCGGAGAGGACGACTTCGACAACGTCTTCGGGGGCGCTGCCGACAAGGCTCCGGCCGAGAAGTCGAAGGGCAACTTCGCGATGAAGCCCGCGCCCGAGCCTGCCAAGGCGCTCGAGTC
>JAEUJR010001076.1 GCA_016793585.1 Archangium sp. | reverse complement strand
GGGGGCCGGGCTTTCGTGCGTCTGGTGCTTCAGGCGACGTCAGTTCTCGTCGTCGTCGGCGATGTCGTCGTCTTCATCGTCGTCATCGTCGTCGTCGTCGTCATCCTCATCGTCGTCTTCGTCGTCGTCCTCGTCGTCGTCCTCATCATCGTCGTCGTCTTCGTCCTCTTCTTCGAGGTCGGCCGAGAGGATCTCTTCGGAGTCGAGCTCCATGCTGAGGGTGAACTTCTTGGCGAGCGCGGTGAGCTGGGTCTGAAGCTCGGCCAGCGCCGAGGTGAAGTCTTCACCCATGGCCTTGCTGACCTTGTTGCCGCAGTGGGGACACTCGAGGGCTTCGCTTCCGTCGATCAACTCCTGCATGTCGATCTCGAAGGTGCCTTCGCACTTCTGACAGGTGAACTCGATGGTCATGACGGGGCCCGAAGTAATTTCGCCAGCGTTGACCTGTCAACGACCTTCCACGAAGGTCGACGCATGCGCGCAGTTCCACGAACGATGGTGCATCAGCTGCACTCACAGGCAGAACGGCTCGCCGACCGGCCCGCCCTGTGGACGAAGCGCTCGGGAACGTGGGTGCCGACCTCGTGGCGGGACTATGCGCGACGGGTGAGGCAGCTCGCGCTGGCGTTCATCGAGCTGGGGCTGACTCAGAAGCAGGCCATCGGCATCATCGGCTTCAACCGTGAGGAGTGGCTGGTCAGCTCGCTCGCCGCCACCGCCGCAGGAGCCGTTCCGGTCGGCCTCTACACTACGCTCTCTCCTGAGCAGATCGCCTACGTGCTGGGTCACTGCGAGGCGTCGATCGTCGTCGTCGAGAACGAAGGCTACCTGCGCACCATCGAGGGGCTGCGGCCGAAGCTGCCCGCGCTGAAGCACGTCATCGTCATGGACGCGCCTTCGAGCCTGCCCGCGGGCGTCTCGCGCTACACCGATGTGCTCGCTCGTGGAGCCACGCTGCCTGAAGCGCCGTACTACGCGCGCCTCGACGAGGCCCGGCCCGACGATCTCGCGACCCTCATCTACACCTCGGGCACGACGGGCAACCCCAAGGGCGTGATGCTCACCCACCGCAACGTCGCGTGGACTGCTGCGCGCCTGTCTGACGCGGTCGGCATCGGTGACGACGAGGTGCTGCTCTCGTACCTGCCCCTCTCACACATCGCCGAACAGACCGCGTCGATCTCGGGCCCCATTCTCAACGGCATGCAGGTGTACTTCGCGGAGTCGTTCGAGAAGCTGGGCGAGAACCTGCGCGAGGTGCGGCCGACGGTGTTCTTCGGCGTGCCGCGCGTCTGGGAGAAGTTCAAGGCGAAGGCCGAAGCCTCGATGGCGCAGCTGCCGGCCACGAGAAGACGCGTGCTGGCCTGGGCGCGCGACGTGGCGCTGCGCTTTCACCTCACCACGATGGATCACCGGCAGCCCACGATTCGTCTGACGGGCCAGTTCGTGCTCGCGAAGCAGACCGTCTTCGGGCCGCTCAAGGCGCGCATCGGGCTCGATCGCTGCCACGTGCTCGTCACCAGCGCCGCGCCGATCGCCCGCGACGTGCTCGAGTTCTTCACCTCGATCGATCTCGTCGTGCGCGAGCTCTACGGCCAGTCGGAGGTCACCGGCCCGACGTCGCTCAACACCGCAGAGCACACGCGCCTGGGCACGCTCGGCAAGCCAATGCAGGGCGTCGCGGTGCGCATCGCGAGCGACGGCGAGATCCTCGTGAAGGGCGACAACGTGTGCGCCGGCTACTTCAAAGAGACCGAGGCCACCACCGAGCTGCTCGAAGACGGCTGGCTGCACTCGGGTGACGTGGGCGAGCTCGACCCCGATGGCTTCCTGCGCATCACCGGCCGCAAGAAGGAGATCATCGTCACCTCGGGCGGCAAGAAGACGCCTCCCGCGACCCTCGAGGGGCTGCTGCGCTCGATCGCTCCGGTGAGTCAGGCGATCGTCTTCGGCGACAACAAGCCGTACCTGGTGGCGCTGCTCACCCTCGACCCCGAGAAGCTGCCTGCGTTCAGCGCCGCCCACGGCTTCGGCACCGATGCCTCCATGCTGGCGGCCGATGCGAAGTTCCGCGCCTGGCTCGAGCAGCAGATCGAGGCCGAGGTGAACTCGAAGGTGGCCCGCTTCGAGACGATCAAACGGTTCACCGTGCTGCCGAAGGACTTCTCGGTCGAAGGTGGCGAGCTGACGGCGACGCTGAAGATCCGCCGCAAGGTGTGCGAGCAGAAGTACGCGCAGGCCATCACCACGATGTACGCCTGAAAACGAAACCGCCCCGGATTGTGAAGATCCGAGGCGGCGGGTGCAGCGACGCTTCGACCGTTCAGCGCTTCTCGGTCGCCACGTAGTCGCGCTTCTTGGGGCCCGTGAAGATCTGGCGCGGGCGAGCGATCTTCTGCTCGTTGTCGGTGATCATCTCTTCGTACTGGGTCACCCAGCCCACCGTGCGCGGAATCGCGAACAGGCAGGTGAAGAACTCCATGGGGAAGCCCATCGCCTCGTAGATGAGGCCCGAGTAGAAATCGACGTTCGGGTAGAGCTTGCGCTGCACGAAGTAGTCGTCCTGGAGGGCGATGCGCTCGAGCTCGACGGCGATGTCGAGCAGCGGGTTCTTGCCCGTCACCTCGAACACCTCGTCGCAGGCCTTCTTGATGACCTTCGCGCGCGGGTCGTAGTTCTTGTAGACGCGGTGACCGAAGCCCATGAGCTTCTTGTCGCCGTCCTTGTCCTTCACCTTCTTGATGAACTCGGGGACGTTCTTCTTGTCGCCGATCTCGCGGAGCATGCGGAGCACCGCTTCGTTCGCGCCGCCGTGCAGCGGGCCGTAGAGGGCGGTGATGCCGGCCGCGACAGCCGAGTACGGGTCGACTTCCGACGAGCCAACGACGCGCACCGACGTGGTGGAGCAGTTCTGCTCGTGATCTGCGTGGAGAATGAAGAGCACGTCGAGCGCGCGAACGAGGGCCGGGTGGGGGCGCCAGTTCGGCTTGCCGATGCTCTTCACCATCGTGAGGAAGTTCTCGGTGTAGGAGAGATCGTTGTTCGGGTAGATGTACGGCAGGCCCTGGCTGTGGCGGTACGAGAACGCCGCGAGCGTGGGCATCTTGGCGATGAGCCGCATCATCTGGTTGCGGCGCACCTCCTTGTTCTTCACCTGCTTCGCTTCCGGGTAGAAGCTCGAGAGCGCGGCGACGGTCGACGCGAGCATCGACATCGGGTGCGCGTCG